>NZ_JACJPA010000117.1:0-10036 GCF_014695845.1 Trichocoleus sp. FACHB-591 | reverse complement strand
CGACTCACCTACCGCTCTCAAAAAGCGAAGCAGAAGCTCCAAGCGGTTTAGTTGCAGATCCAGAGGGCAAGGAGTGACTTAATCAACATCCCTTTCTATTTCCGATAAGGTTTATTATAGAGTCACGTCCGTTCACAGGAGAACCACCCCTCATTCATCGTTTGCTCAGACGGTCCATCTCCCGGTTGTGGCAGTATTGGTTGTAAGAGCGATCGCGCTTGGGGTTGTTGCACACCGCCTGTAAACACGGCCAGACCAGCGGTAACACTCGTTGCTTTCAGCCAGGACAACGGTTCATCGAACTTGAGATACTCCTGATAGGTGAAGTCAGGTCCGTAAGGGGCTTGCCATTCCTCGTAGAGAGCCGCGCTGCGCCGAACGATGCGGGTATTGACAGGCCCCATGACGAAGGGAGCGACCCAGGTGTTGAGGTCGGCAGCAAAGGAGGGAGTTTGGGGGGCACGATGGCGTTCAGCCTGAGCGGAAGGGGGAGAGGAAGTGTTGGGGGATTCAGCAGGAAGAGATCATTCATCTGAGCGGACCCGCTTGTTTAGCACTACCAACCTTTCTAGATTTTCGATGAGGATTGAATGAATTGAACTAGCTGACGAGCAGAGCTGTACAGTAGGCTAATGCTGATCAATAGCCGTTCAACTTGACGACAGCTTAGGCAAGGGCCTGCGGAGCTTCTTAGAACAGAGTTGGCTGATGTCTTGATGTACAAGTCTCTTCTATAGACAATGGCAGAAGTATTGGCGATAGAGCTGACATCTGGGTACGCCATCATTACCAACAAGTTTTACAAGCCCCATACTGCTGAGTTTGAAGGCTTGCTCGGAGGGCAACCGCACTGGGGCGTTGCAGAACACGACCTCTCGAAATGCCTGGATTAAGGGTGGATTGCGTTCGAGATTGCTAAGATGACGACGGAGATGATCGGCGTAAATACCGCCTTCGGTTGGCGCAGTCTGCAAGAGTTGCTCTAAGCTCAAATTTAGATGGGCGATCGCATAGAGTGCCAGTCGAATTAAGAAGGGATGTCCTCCGACTAACCCCATCAACGCTTGAATCATTTGGGGCCGCTGGGGCAGACCGTATCGCTGCACCAGTTCCCCAACCTGACTGGTCGTAAGTTCTGGTAGCTCAATGGGTAGCCCTACATTAAATGGAGACTTGTTTATATCTAGTGGGATGTAAACCTCGGTAGAATGGACCACAATCAGGCGAATGTTTTTCCAGATCTCTCGCCGTTTTGCTTCTTCATGCAAAGCACGCAGCAATCCAAAGAAATCATCAGCAATTTCAAGACTGGCAAAGACGCGATCGACTTCATCTAATCCCAATGTCAAGGGAGTAGCAAACTGCGGCAGTAAGTACTGTTCAAAATAGGCTTTACAGCATTGGTTACTGCCAATCAAGTTCGCAAGCTGCCAATGCTTTGCTAATTGCTCTGGATCAAGAAGACCCAATTCCAAGCTGATACTGGCACAAAACCACTGGAGAAATGTATCTGAATTGTTGAAGATGCGCTGATTAGCAAGCTGGAAGCTCAGTGGCACAATCCGAGATCCTTGCTGTTCTGCTTGATGTAATATCCGCGCCATTAATGAAGTTTTTCCCATCTGCCGAGGCGCTTTAATCCGAATCAGTGCACCAGGTTGGGCGATCGCCTCATAACACAGCGTCTCAATGGGGGAGCGCTGAATGTAAAATCTCGACTCAAGATCCATCTGCCCCCCTGGAATTTCAGGAGAAGCGGTCGGCAGGGGCGGAGTAGGGGCGCGAGTCGCCGGAGCCGTCAGCTGTGTCCAAGGAATGGCTAGCTCATGATTAGCCGGTAGCGCCATCCGCTGCTGATTGAATACTTCCAACAGTGCTGACGCAAAACGCGTGGGCAACTCAGAGAGCTGCCATTGCCACGGCTGGCTTTCCTGCAAATAATTCAGCAGATCAAACGGCAATCGCTGTATCCAGGGCAGATTAACTGCGATGGGTAAGATAGTGGGCTGCTGTGTCTTATCCCATAACTCTCTGGCTAGCTGAGCATTGGCCAGGGTTGCTTCACTAATACCAGATTGCTCGGTTAACAACAGTAGCCAATAGTCAGAGGATTGCAAGGTTTCTGCTCGAAGGATGGGCGTTGGGGCAATCGCCACCTGATAGGGAGTCTGAGCAAAATACTGCTGGAGCTGAGTTGATAACTCGACACAACCTACATCCCCACTGATCAAAATCGTTGCAGCATATCCCTGGGCTTCCGGTTCCTCTACCTGCTCCACTAGTGACTCAGCATCTAAATCCACCAGATCGCGCCAGTCCTGCCCTAGAGCTTGAGAAAGTTCTACAAAATTCCCGAAGTCTACGGACTTACCATTAAGAAAGTGACTAACTGTCGATTGGGCCATCTCTAGGTGTTCGGCCAGAATCCGCTGACTGGGAAAGCCATTTCGCAACAGGGACAGTTTGACGCGAGAGATGCAGGATTGGCGAAGTTTGAGCGATCGCGGCATGGTCAGAAATCACAGTAGGCCTAGTCGGTGTGTCTCATTAGCGCATTAATGCAGAGTTCAGGCTCGGACAGCGTTTTGATGAAATTCTAGCTTGTATTGCAATTTGAAAGGGGCGATCGCTCACTCACACACAGCTCGTATTAGTTTTCTGCCCACCTCCAAAAATCACAATTCAAGCTGGATGTGCTATTACTGACATTTTCATAAAGTCGATGGCAACTCAATCACAACTCGAAGTTCTCCCTCCTGAACTCATTAATTGATTGGGTTTCATAGGAAATGACAACAGATTCCTTCCGAATCTATTCCCCTCATTTCTCGTCTAAATCGCTATGACTGCACAAAAAGATCACGCTACGATCGCTACCTACTACCAGGCAGGCGGCACCTTGCCTAAACATGCCGCAACTTATGTTAAGCGGCAGGCTGACCTTGATTTGTATCAGGGGTTGAAAGCGGGAGAATTTTGCTATGTTCTGAATTCTCGCCAGATGGGCAAATCGAGTCTTCAGGTGCAGGTGATGAATCGCTTGCAGGCGGAAGGAACTGCCTGTGTCACAATCGATATTTCAGATATTGGCAATCAGGTGTCGCTAGAGCAGTGGTATGGCGGCGTTGCCTATAAGCTAGCGAGCAGTCTGAATGTATTCACCTCTAAAGAATTCATGGACTGGTGGAGCGATCGCGCTTCGCTTTCACCGGTGCAACGATTGAGTCAGTTGATTGAAGAGGTTCTGCGGAAGCAGTCTCAGCCTATTGTAGTTTTCATTGATGAAATTGACAGCGTTCTGAGCTTTCGTGACTCTCTAGATGATTTCTTTGTGCTGATTCGTGCCTGCTACAACAAACGGGCGCAGCATCCAGTTTATCAGCGTTTAACGTTCGCATTGTTGGGCGTTGCCACTCCTAGCGACCTGATCAGTGACACCAAGCGCACCCCCTTCAACATTGGTCGAGCCATTGACTTACAGGGATTTGCTGAGCACGAAGCGCAAGTTTTATCAGAGGGATTGACAGAAATCGTTGACTCGCCTCAAACAGCATTGCATGAAATTTTGCGCTGGACGGGTGGACAACCGTTTCTGACGCAAAAGGTATGTCAACTAGTGGTGCAGGAGTGGAGGCGTGAAGAAACAGACCACTCCACGACCCCATCACTCCGTGACTCGATCGAGCGCCTCCTTCAAACCCACATGATCAATAATTGGGAAGCACAGGATTACCCTGAGCATCTCAAAACAATTCGCGATCGCCTGCTGCGGAATGAACAACGAGCCGGTCGATTATTGGGGCTTTATCAACAGATATTACTGGCTCCAGACCAGTCAATTCCAGCAGATGATTCGGCTGAGCAGATGGCGCTGAAGCTTTCTGGTTTGGTGGTGCAGCGCCAGGGCAAATTGTGGGTTACTAACCGGATTTATGAAACGGTGTTTGATGTCGCCTGGGTGAGTGAGCAGTTGGGCAATTTGCGGATTTATAATGACGCGATCTCTGCTTGGATAGCTTCCGAACGGGAGGATGGCTCTCGATTATTGCGGGGACAGACCTTGCGAGAAGCGCTGGATTGGTCAGTAGGAAAAAGTTTGAGTGATGAAGATTACCAATTTCTAGCAGCGAGTCAGGAGGCTGAAAATCGCACCATTCAATTGGAGAAGCTAGAGGTTCAGATCGGTTGGGATATTGAAAAGCGTGAAAAGGAGACGATTGCCAAAGCGAATCAAATTTTGACAGTCGCTAACCATCAAGCCAAACGTCGAATCCAAATTGGTTCCCTAATTCTGGCTGTTTCTGTGGTGGGAGCAGCAATTGCGGGCACCTTCGCCAATATTGCCCTGCAAAAACAGCAGACTGCCCTGGCAGGAACTCGCCTAGAGCGACAAGGGATAAACGTTTTGCGTCAGTTTGCAACCTCGGAACTGGATGCTTTAGTCTCAGCCATGGAGGCTGGGCAGGAGCTAAACCAACTGCTGAAAGGCGATCGCCCTTGGTCCGAGTATCCAGCCACCAGTCCAATTCTGGCGCTACAAGATGTCTTGAGTCAAATTCGTGAACAAAATCGGTTTCCGGGCTTTCCGGTCAATCTAGGTGCAGCTGAATTTAGCCCCGATGGAGAGTTGGTCGTGACGGCTTCTGCATCTTCCTCCATAGATGTGCAATCAACGGCTCAATTGTGGACGACGCAAGGAACCTTGATCGCCAACCTGGGAGATCATGGGGGAACAAAGTTAGCAATGGGGTTTAGTGCCGATGGTAAACTGCTCGCTACATCTGGTTTTGATGGCAAAATTCGGCTCTGGAATCGAGGGGGCGATCGCCTTCGGGAGGTGCAACAGCCCAGAAACCGTGAGGTGTTTGCTCTGGCGTTTAGCCCTAATAGTGAATTCCTTGCCGCAGGGAGTTCTCAAACCGTTGATGTTTGGTCGTCTCAGGGAAGTTATAAGTCCAAATTAGAGGGCTTTGAGGGTAACATCCATACCGTTCAATTTGGCCCGGATGGGCAACATCTAGCAGCAATTGATGAACAGGGCAATGTGAAAATTGGCTCACTCAATGGGCAAGCCCTAGCTAGTTTCAAGGCATCCGTTCCCCTAAACATGCAGTGGAGTCCCAATAGTCAGTATTTATTAACAGTTGGTCGGGAAGGGAACACTGAAGTTTGGACAGCGAAGGGCAATCGCGTCAGCGAGATCAAGTTTCCGGCTAGCGGCAATGGCTTATACAAGTCAATTGCGGATGCTCAATTTACACCTAACAATGAAATCGTTGTTGTCACCGTCAATGGAGAATTGAGCTACTGGACGCCCCAAGGGAAGCAACTCCCACCCAGGATTCCTAGAGTTCCTCTCCAGCCTTTGACAATTGTTCCGGTGGAGTCAAATTTGCAACTGTCTCCTCAGGGCGATCGCTTGATTTTTAGTAATTTCGCCGGCACCATCTACTTGTTGAAACAGATCGAGTCCATGCAACCGATTGCCTCAACGCTGAAGGGGCAGGGCAGAATTTTGAATGCCTGGTTTAGCCCAGAAGGCAATCGCCTTCTCACTTTTTCCACCACAGGCACCGTTCAGGACTGGAACCTGCAAACGCAGAATCAACACCAATTAGCAGGGATTGCACCCGGCACAACCCTCTTTTCAGACCTGAATGGAAAATCGCAGCGCATCCTTGGTGTCAATAATATCAATAATAATGAGGGCAGGGTCCTTATGTGGGATCTGGCAGGACGGCAACAGGCAACGCTGAATGTATCGGGTCAGTCTTCTCCCCATACCCAGTTCAGCCAGGATGGTCAGGTGATGGCGATCGCGAGCAGAGAAGGCTTAATTCGCCTGTGGAATCCGCAAGGTCAACTGATCCAAGAACTGACGGGCAGCCTTCCCTCCCCTGCCTCTCTTGCCCTTAGCCACAATGGTAGCCACATTGCCGCTGCTACGGTCAATAACCAGATTAACCTCTGGACTCGTGAGGGAGAATTGCTGCTGCAAACGCGCACGTCGTCTCAGGCTTCCATCAATGCTCTGAGCCTCAGTCCAAGGGGAAACTATCTTACGGTGGGTCAAATGGATGGGCATATGACGCTGTGGTCAGCCAAAGGAGAAGTTTTGGCAACTCTCAAAGCTCATGAACAGGGTATTATCGCAATGCAGTTTAGCCCCGATGATCAGCACCTGATCACTACAGGTCTGGAGGGAACAGTGAAAATTTGGACACCTCAAGGAAAGCTGATCAAAACATTGTCTCAGTTCCATCCGGATATTTATCTGATTAAATTCAGCCCAGATGGCAACTACTTTGCAACCTCTGGAGCGAACGGCAGCATTAAACTGTGGAATCGCCAAGGGCAGCTAATCACCGATTTTACAGGGAATACAGACACGACCTTCCGAATGGAATTTAGTCCCGATAGCCGCAGCCTTGCCACCGTTGCTAATAGCACGCTGAAACTGTGGACCTTAGAAGGAAACTTGCTGAGCAACATCACTGTCCCCGAAGGCATTCACAACATCAGCTTCAGCGACGATGGCAAAACAATTTTCACCATTGGGACTAGCACTACAGTTCGCCATTGGCAGGTTGCCAGTTTGCCAAATCTCTTAGAGCGTGGCTGCAATTGGTTAGACAACTATTTCAATCACCACCCAGACCTGCGCACCAAACTCAGATGTTCCACCTGAGCCTATGCATTGTCTTCCAGAATTTTTACTTTACAAACAGGAAAATTCTCAAAATGTTTAGGCAGTGTATAGTTTAGCGATCGCCCCAGCGGTCTCTCTCTTTAAGAACATATTAGGCGAACAGCCTTCTCATCCCATCAGTGCTCAGCAGTGGTGAAAGCAATTCACCCAGCAGTGGGAGCATCGCTTAGAAAGGAATTGAAATCGGTTGCAAATACTGGGCGTTCGCCCGCACATAGCAACCCTGACGAGTGTTCATCCAAGGGGCACCATTAGAAAACGTAAACGCAGTGGCACCACGCGTCTCTGCTTCAATCCGATCACGGGTGGTATACACCCGTTTGAGACTGCCATTCGGACTGGTGCGGCAGTTGAGTTTGCCATCGCTTGAGACGACCCGCCAAGCTAACCAGGTGACGTTCCCATTCGTTTCACTCATCCACGTGTTGGCGTTGGTTGGGGTAAAGTCACCGTTGCGATCCGGGCGTGGCAAGGACTCCACCAGATCAAGTGTGACGCTCTGCCCGACTTGAGGACACCCACTGCCCCCCGTGATTTGCCAGGTCACCTTGGCTCCAATCTGATTGCTTACTCCCGGATTTTGCCGTGCGATGCGAATCTTGCCAGTACAAGTCATTGCTGTTCCAGGACCCATCACTTGATCCTGAAATGTTCCCGTATACAACGTCTGTCCAGCCCCTGCAGCCTTGCTTGAGATCGCAATATCGCCCTTCCAAGAACGACCCGCGCTCTTGGTGAAATAGTAGCCCCAAGGCTTTTCAGACAGAGGACTGGTTTCTTGCAAGACGACAACCGTGCTATCAGTGCTACTGCGATAGGTTGAAGCGATCGCAGGATGAGACCAGGCGACAACGCTAGCACTCAGTAAGACAGTGGCTCCCGCCCAATTCAAATATTGGTTCATCAATACAGCATTCCTTGAATGATCGGTATAACTCTTCTGTAAATACCAATTTGATGCTTGTGATTCCTGATCTTGGTTCTACAGAAACCAATCAATCTGTGGTTCGCTTTCAGTGCAATTCCCCAACGAGTTCCAGTCCTGCAGGGTAGAAGGGTTAGGGAGTATCAAACGGTTTTAAATAGGTTCTTCTGAAACTTTAATGATCAGTTTTCCTTTCTTGTCGCCATTAAACAGTTTTAGGATAGCTGATGGGGCATTTTCTAAGCCCTCAACGATCTCAACAGCATGTTTAATCTTACCTTGGTCGATCCATTGTCCAAGATCTCTGATGGCTTCAGACAATCGAGGAAGATAATCAAAAATAATAAACCCTTGGATGCGAGCACGCTTCATCAAAATCTGGTTGTAATGATAGGGACCAGGAACAGGCTCGGTTGCATTATAAGTTGAGATCAAACCGCATAGAGGAATGCGTGCATGTAGATTAATCTGCGTTAACATGGCATCAAGAATAGAACCGCCCACATTATCAAAATACACATCAACTCCATTAGGACATGCTTGAGCGATCGCCCTTTCCAGATCAGCCGTTTTATAGTTAATCGCGGCATCAAAGCCAAGTTCTTGTGTCAGCCACTGGCATTTTTCATCACTACCCGTGATCCCAACGACGCGACAACCTTTAATCTTGGCAATTTGTCCAACGATGGAACCGACTGCTCCTGCTGCTGCGGAAACCACGACAGTTTCTCCTGCTTTGGGCTGTCCGATATCTAAAAGTCCGAAATAAGCGGTCCAACCTGTAGCTCCGAGTAGTCCAACAAATGTGGTGAGTGGATAGGGCAAAGGGTTCGGGAGTGGCGTGAGCGCAAGGATGTTGTTTTCTGCAACAATCGTGTAATCTTGCCAACCAAGCAGACCAGAAACCAAATCTCCGGGTTGAAAGTTGGGGTTTTTAGATTCATCTACCACACCAGTCACAACACCCCGCATAACCTGCCCAATCTCCACTGGAGGCATATACTGGGGCATGTCACTCATCCAAATACGATTCGTTGGATCGAGCGAAAGATGTATCGTGCGTACCAGCACTTCACCCTCAGCAGGGCTAGGAATAGGCTCTTCTCGATACTCAAAATCGCTTTCTTTGATATCACCAATGGGACGAACTGCTAAACGAAACTGGCGATTGATTCCTGTTCTCATTGGTTTATTCTTGATGTAATGACCTTTGATCCGATGTAGTAATTATCCTTAAATAACCGTGTTGCCAGGATGACATTGGCTGCTGATAGATGGCAACGGCGATCGCGCAAATACGAATAGATTGCCCGTCGCCCCACGCCCGATCCGCAAATCCAAGTCAAGATAGGACGTTTGCCATGCTGCTTCTCGTCTCAGCCCTTCTAGCACCGGAATGTGCAAAGCCGGAAGTTCCCAGTGGGCCTGCTGAAATAACCCAGTTGCTTGTAGCGAAAACGCATCGAAGGCAACAGTAGCGGTCTGAGTTTTCCCCTGCCATTGCCAGTGTCCCTGTGCTTGCAGTTGCACTCTACCCAATAGCGGCAATTCCAATTCTGCACCATTGCTCGCAACGATTCCTTCGGAGTTGCCCGTAGCACTCAACGCTGCTTCACCTGCTGCACTCAACGTCTGCCAAATCGCATGAATGATGATGCCACCCGGTAGCCTGCGAGTGATAACCGTGCCATTTGAGGCATAGAGCAGTTTCCAATCACCCAGAAGTAGCGATCGATTTTCAGGTGTAAGGGGTAACGGTGTGGGATTCAAAGCTTCTAGCTGCTGCACGATCCCATCCAGTTCACTTTTTTCCGTCGGCAGCAGTGCCTGTTGTCCTAAAGTGGTTGTCCGATTCAGTAAATCTTGTTTTAGATTCTCTCGTATTTCAATATTCAAATTCATCAAGAATGAGTTTCTACTATATCGCTAGAACACTCTGATAATTTAGCATCCCTCACCTCAGGAGGTAATAGGAAGCTGGAAGCAGCTGTGTAGCAAGGAATAGAGCCGCTAAGTATAAAAAAAGATAGGCTTGCTACTTGACCACAAGCCTACCCCCCCAACTACTACTTCCGTTCTACCAAGCTCACCTCCAACCGTGCCTGAGCACTCGCCATTATCTACTCGTGAGTCTGCTAGTTCTCACTCGGCGATCGCCTCTGCTGATACTCAGCAGCTCTGGAGCAGGAGTCAGTTTGCACCTTCCCCAATCGACTCCCATCATGTTTTATGAGCCTCTCTGCTCAATAAACCTTATCGGAAATTAGGACTTAGAATTATACCGTGCACCTGGAATGAGGTCGGTAGATGAAAATGACATATGCGGAACTACGAACCAAACCGCAGACCTTGTGTAGTTTAACCGGGCTCACCCCCAAAGAGTTTGAGGCTTTGTTAGAGAG
>NZ_JACJPA010000116.1:0-18510 GCF_014695845.1 Trichocoleus sp. FACHB-591 | reverse complement strand
GATAGAAGCAGCAATTCAGTGCGGTCCCACTCCTCAAAAATCAGTGACCCTGCTGCCACTATTGCCATGCCAATCTATCGTTCTTGCCGATTGGATCATAACCCTCTTTTATCACTCTCTCGAACAAATATTTAGAGTAGAGACAGCCCTGATTCTGCTTTATAAGCAATGCCTGCTTCCAGAGCGATCCGACCAACGATTCGATTTGTGGATGAATACTGCCACCACTTTGAAGCCCTATTCCCTGAGATACGGATTCCCTGAGATACGGAGCTATGAAGCGTTCAAGTTCCTGCACCTAGGTCTGATTAGTGAGGTTAAACGCAAATCGCTCCCAGCCATTGCCAGAGCCGTGGGATTAGACAATCATCAAAACTTACATCATTTCTTGAGTGAATCTCCTTGGGCAGGGTCGCAGTTGCGTCAACAACGCTTGGAGTTGATTCTCAAGCTCCTCAATGGACGGACCTTGATTCTGCTGATTGATGAAACAGGAGATCGCAAGAAGGGAAAGCAGAGCGATTATGTCAAACGGCAATATATCGGCAATCTGGGTAAGCGGGAGAATGGCATTGTTGCCGTGACTGCCTACGGCTTAGTCGATGGGATGATTCTCCCGTTGACCTTTGAGGTGTACAAACCCAAAGAACGGCTGAAAGCAGGCGATGAATATCAAAGCAAACCGCAAATTGCCGCCACGATGATTCGGCAGCTGCAAGCGATGGGGTTCCGCTTTGAACTGGTTCTGGCTGATAGCTTGTATGGGGAGAGCAAGGTCAATTTCGCCAACGTCCTAGATGAGTTGGAATTGTCCTATATCCTGGCGATTCGCAGTAACCACGCCCTTTGTTTACCGCCAGAACAGAAGGTCTATCAGGAGGCTTGGCAGCCTTTCAATCGTACCTTCAGCAATGGTACGACTGAGGTGCGCTACATGGCAGAGGTGATTTATGGCAAGCGACATCGTAAACGGTATTGGCGGCTGACGACAGACCCGGATACCTTACCTGAGAGTTTGACCACGTTCGTTCTGGTATCTGACCCCGCCATCAAGCTGGAGGAGATTGTCCTGGGTTGGGCAGACTTTCGCATGACCCATTACGAGCAGATTGAGAAGTGGTGGGAACTGGTGATGAGTGCGTTTCGCATGGTCAGTTTGTTTGCGGATGCGTTCAATGAAGCTTGTCCCCTAGCCCAACATCCGGTTGACTCAACATGCGTGGTGGAACCACCAAAGGGGGTGGAAGCATTGGCTCAACAACCTGCGTTTAGTCATCCAGCCGTTGATTTACAGCAATGGACTGAAGCGCTGGCTCACGGTATTTCCGAATGCAGCATTAGACGTGGAATTAGCTCAGTTGATGGAGCAGATGAATCGGTTCTTTTACCCATGCGTGCATCAGGTGAACTCACAATCCAGATTTTCATCTGCTTAGAGTGATAAAAGAGGGGTAAGAATCAGAGTGTGCAGTTACGAGTCGTAGAGTTGGATCGTTACTGTCGCACGGTCGCTGAAGTTTTCAAAGCTGGACAGTCGGTTAACTTGCAGATGGTGCTGACATACCTACGCTTAAGAGATGCTTTGCTATTGCAGAAGCGTTTAGAGGAAGTAACCGCAGCTTCATTCTTCATGATTTATGCAAAAAGGCTACTTCCGTTGTAGCAGTAGAGCATTGGCGTGCATCTCCAGTCCGATCGCCAGTAGTACCAGAGAATCTGTTTGAATTGGATCATGCTCCTGTGCCCACGCCAAGTTCACTGGGATATTTGCAACCGTCATATTGGCATATTGCTCGATCGTATTGATATATTGTGAGGGAGAGAGCTGATTTTGCCACTGTTCAAGCAGTACGTTGGAAGCCTGATGGGAAATGAGGGTAATGTCTTCCCCTTTAAGCTGCCAACGATCAAGTAGAACTTGAGCAGCTTTAGGTGCAATTTCCTCTCCAAATTCGACAAATCCATTTTGTCCAGCCGATGTAATTTGAAAGTAGGGTGCCGTATACAGCAAATCATGGTGATGCTGTGGTGGACAAAGCGCAACTGAATTGCCTGCCATGAACATGGTGCCAAAATAGTTTGAATGTGTCAGGGTGTGCTGGTCAACCAATGTCCAACGCCTGGAATCGGATGACACTCCCATTACAATTGCACCTGCACCATCGGCAGCGCTGATCGCCTGTGGGGTATGATAGTTTACCGCCCGGGTCCAACTTCCGCCAACAGCAATCAATACGTTACGGGCGCGGTTAGCCCGAATCATGGAATCTGCAAGGGCGATCGCTGCGTTGAAATTCGAGAAATCATTGCTCAATGGCAGCACCCAGGTGTGTTCGGGCAATCCTATCTGTTGATGTAATCGACCTAACTCGTTGGGTGTTTGATAAGGGCTGATTGAAGCACAACCCAGCAACAAATCAATTTCAGATACATCAACCTGGGCCTCGCGTAGCGCATGGAGGGCCGCGGGAACCATAATCGTCATCAGGTTCTCACTATCCGCCAGCACCCGACGGAACTTGTAGCCTTTAAACAACTCACCGCCCTTTGGATTATGTGTCTTGAGCCAATCAAAGATCGGATCATCATTCGTGCGGATGTTAGCAGGTACTGCATAGCCCATTCCTAAAATACGGGGAATTGCGTTATCCATGACTCACCCAACCTGGCTGTGGCAGCCTAAAATGTTTTTGCAGCATGATCTCTGAGGTTTGCAAGGCACCCTCTACCCAGGTTTGATTGGTAGACCAAGCTTCCCCAACTACATAGCAGGGGAAATCTGGCACGGGATGGATCATTCGTTCCAGTAATAACCACGATTGGTAACCTGGATTCCAAAAGTGAACACCACCGCCATAGGGATCATCTGACCAATCCATAAATGCTGCCTCGATCGGTTCTGGAGCCGAGGGGAGGTTGTGCAGTTCAATCAGTTGGCGATGCATTTCCTTGACCATTTCATGGGGAGCTTGATGAGCATCCCAGTTGCGCCGCAGTCGTTGATCCAGTAAATCTTCTTTAGGAGGCATCCTATAGGGCATTGGCTTGCGATCAAAAGCACGAGCGACAGCACAATGATAGGGAGGCACCGATCGCCTGCCACCCATCAGGGTTTGTACCTTGGCATCATCGGGACCGAGGGGTAGTCGTCGCAGGCCACCCCAAAACTGCACGTTTGACACGTCGTTGTAAGCCATCAAAATTGCATTGTGATTATGGGGATCGGCTCCAGGCTGCTTTCCTTCTACTGCCCAGTAATAGCATTGACGCAGGGGCATGTCGGTGAGTGATCGCCCTTTTTCAACCCCAACCACACTCCACCAGGGATAGGGATACGCGATGAACAGTTTATAGAGTGGGATAGGTTCAACTGAGTTGAGCAAAAATTGAAATTCGGGTGCTTTTGCAGGATCTAGAACAGGTCCTTCTCTCCGCAGCAGTTCGATCGAGCGACGAGGCATCGCTAAAACGATCGCACGAGCACTTGTCTCTTGACTGTCGGTGTGAAATTTGAGAGATACTCCGATTTCACCATCACCAAGGGATACGGCATTAAATCCTTCTAGCCAATGTCCTAGAAATACGTTACCTCCAGCTTTTCGAAATTTTTGTTCTAACGTCCAGGGCACTGTTTCGTAGCCGTCATCCAGCAGATAATACTTCACATCTGGCGTGAAGTTGAAATACTCAGCGATCAAGTCCACAGCATTGGCATTCGCTCCCAGAGAGTCGTAACCGACGGTTGTACGTGAAAGTTGATAAGCTTCCATGCTCATGGCTCTGGCAAGCAGATTCCAAAAGCCGTGTTGATAAAGGGGTGTATCGTCAATCTGAGCTGACTGCAAATAGGCTTCTAAATCATCCGCGTGTAGATCTTGGATACCTGGCAAAAGCTGATTTGCTGCCCAACCGATCAAGGCACTTGGCTCATTTTTCTGACTCAACCAATCGGCTTCTGCCCAACGCAAATGATAGGGAAGCTGTGCTGGATTGGTTAGATCTTGGACTCGTAGATGCTGACCGCGCAGATAGGCTAGATTCTGCGGCTGATCAACAACTTGCTCATGTCGGGGCAGCTTCAACTTTTTTTCAATCAGGCTGCTGATCAATGATTGAGACGATACGTATCGCATCCCTCCCACTTCACAAGTTGTATGAGGCATCCCTGGCGGACGGGCAGACAGTAGCCGTCCACCAATGCGTTGACCACCTTCAAAAACGGCGATTTTAAGTTTGCCTCCACGAGCTGCTGCCCACTGCTGTAGGAGTGGGGATTGCTCGACTGATGCAGTCATCAGTCGCCAGCCACTATAGACTCCAGAAACTCCACCACCCACGATCGCAATGTCATAGTCTGGAAGTGAACTCATAGAACTCTCCTAACAATGTGAGTGGTTTTTAGGGTTTGAGATTGAGGGGATTTTGGGAGGGAAGGAGGAGCATAGTCTTTGATGTAGTAAGGCGGAACGGACTGACGATCGATATGAGCAATAATGACCTGTGGTTTGCCTTGAGCAGCATGATCAATCGCCGTTTTTAATGTCTGTTCCAAATCTTCAGGAGTTTTGACCCCATGAGCCTCTGCACCCAAACCTTTGGCATAGCTTATTAAGTTTGGCTGACCCAATTGGTAAAGCTCAGACCAAATCCCTGGAGAATGGGCGTCTGGGAAAAAGTTTTCCTGTCCCTGGCTGACCATGTTGAGATCGTTATCGTATAAAACAATCCAGATTGCCCCAACCCCGTATTGTTTGGCAGTCGAAACTTCCGCCCCCTGCATCATAAATGCGCCGTCACCCACGAGGGCGACACAGGTGCGCTCAGGTGCGGCGATCTTGGCTCCAACGATTGCTCCTACTCCAAAACCCATAGGTCCCATCGCTAAAGAACTATGGCACTGCATTGGTGGATCAACGACTAGGTAGTGAATTCCCCAACCCACACAGTTGCCTGCATCAAGCATGACGATCGCATCTTTGGGCAGCACTTCTTGCATCACTCGCACCACTGCTGCTGGCTGAATCGGCTTCTGGGTAGACTCATACCACTCAGGTTGATAAAAGGGAGGATGCTTGTTTTTAATGCGAGCTATCCAGGCTTTACGAGCTGCTACTTCTTCAGTATTAGGTGCATAGTTGCTCGACATCTGAGACAGTTCATGGACTGCTGCTCCCACTTCTCCCACAATTCCCAAAGCCACATGAAAGGCGCGGGCAATCGCTGACTGATCGAGGTCAATTTGAATTAGTGGACCATTGGGAACCAGCATCGGATGCCATTTATTAGTGGCAAGGTCATTTAGGGAAGATGCCATTACCAAGAGAGCATCATAGGGGGGAGCCTCTGGTTCTTCCATCCGCTGAGAATCGAGGTAGTACTGGGCCCACAGACAGCTAGAAAAACCATAAACTCGCAACGAGAGGGGGTGGTTTTCCGGAAAGACACCTTTTGCATCGGCAGTCGTCATCACCGGAATGCCATAGCGCTCCACAAAATTGAGCAGCAGCGATCGCTCTTGATCCCCAAAGGCTCGACGGCAACCATTTCCTAAAAAGATTAAGGGACGCTTTGCTGCCAGCAATAATTGGAGTGCCTGCTCAATAGCATTTATAGGAACACTCTGCGG
Source organism: Trichocoleus sp. FACHB-591 (assembly GCF_014695845.1). Taxonomy (NCBI): domain Bacteria; kingdom Bacillati; phylum Cyanobacteriota; class Cyanophyceae; order Leptolyngbyales; family Trichocoleusaceae; genus Trichocoleus; species Trichocoleus sp. FACHB-591. The sequence goes on along the minus strand of NZ_JACJPA010000116.1, from coordinate 12,884 downwards.
CATGGCACGATAGTTTTCCACGGCTACCGGAATTGCAATGTCTGCGACTACCTCTTGGGTGACGTTAACCGGCATACTCAGGTGAACCGCACGACGTGGAATCGATTGGGCATCTCGAAGTGCCTGAGTCAGAAGCGTTTGAAAGTTTGCTTGACTGCTGATCGTCGCACTGTAGTTGGTCGCCGCTGTGTAGATAGCGTTAATGTTTAGGCCTGCATCAACCCCTTCCTGAAGGTAACCCTTCCCGTAATAATGTTCATCAACCTCGCCTGTGATTACCAGCATGGCAGAGCCATCATTTTGGGCATTCATTGCACCAGTGAGGGCATTGGTTGCCCCAGGCCCAGTCGTCACCATGACAACGCCAAGCGTGCCCGTTACTCGGTGATAACCATCAGCAATATAGGCTGCACCTGTTTCCTGACGACAGATGACATACTGAAAATGTTCTCGATCGTCCTTTAGTACTTCGAGCAGGTAAGCGAGCCCACCCCCAGGAATGCCAAAAATATAGCGGACGTCCTCTAGCTTTAAATAGCGCAGCAAGAGTTGTCCTACAGTTTCGCCTTGCACCCTTGCGACATAACTGCGGCTTGGTTGTACCATTGTCTCCGCCTCACGAATATATTTTCATGCCAAGCAGATGATAACAATGTAAATATTAGGGAATATTATTTTGTAACTATGTATAGAAGAATGATCATCTGTGAAGAGTCGATCAGTCAATTTGTAAAGAAACCTAACGAAAAACACTGTATTCAAATAATTATAAAGTGCTTTATGATACTTGATTAGAGCAAAGATTTTGGCCGACATCTTTGAGCTGGAACGTTGTGATGCTATGTTGAGCCGCTTTCAAGACCTGTTTTGTGAATTAGTTCTTCCAATTTTTAGAAAATCATCAGCCTCAAGTTGTGGGAAGCGCTACCATGCCCTCTGAGTGGATACTTTCAGATAGAGGGGTTGCGATTAGTGCTAGCTTTTTACCAGAATCGCTTCGTCAACGCCATACATCTCATACAGATTTATCATCTACTACTCCACATTCCGATGCTGCACTATTGTGGTGCGATATTGCCAACTTTACGCCGTTAGCTAATCGCCTCGTCCGCAGTGGTCCACAAGGAGTTGAGCAGTTGGTTGCGGTTCTCGAGCAGCACTTTAACCCCTTACTCAAGCTGGTGGTGGCTCATGGGGGTGAACCACTAACCTTTGTCGGAGATGCACTACTTGCGGCCTGGTTTTGTTCTGCCGATGAACTTGATGGCGCGGTTGCACGAGCTGCAAGATGTGCTGAATTGATTCGAATTAATTGCAGGGCTCTAGATGATCGCAATGAGCCTTTAGAACTACACCTACACGTTGCAGCAGGCACTTGCCAAATTATTGAGGTAGGCGACGTAAATGTTCATCGATTGTTCGTACCCATTGGAACTGCACTTCATGACCTAGCGATCGCCACTTCAATTCGTGATTCCAACCATGTTGTGCTGTCATCGGCTGCATCTGCTGCTCTGGTTCAGGGAAGGATGCCTAACGATGCAGCGATACTCCCCTTTCCCCTCGATGCTAAGGGGGCAATGCGATGGGTGCAGTTAAATCAGTCTTTGCTACCCATACCAATCTCTCCCACTGTTCAACCTGTTGTTTTAGAACCATTTGCACTCGAAGCGCTAAATCAATTTCTGCCTCTGCCCATTCGCACTCAACTCGCAGCGAATCTACTGGACTGGTTAGCGGAGCTGCGATGGGTCACAATTGTATTCACTAAACTAACTGGGCCGAATCTTAGTGCTGAACATCTCAACTTAGCAGTTCAGATTGCACAGCCCGTCATTACTGGCTATGAAGGAGTTCTTAGTCAGGTCATCGTTGATGATAAAGGGGCCTCTATTTTAAGCATTTTTGGGGTTCCACCTTACTCCCATCCTGAGAATCCATCTAGAGGCGTGCGCGCAGCAATGGAGCTCCAGCAAGCACTCACGGCAGCTGGTTTGCCCAATAGCGTAGGAGTGACAACAGGGCGCGCTTTTTGCGGAATCATTGGCTCAGACATTCGACGGCACTATACGGTGATTGGCGATGTAGTTAACCTGGCTGCCCGCCTGATGGTTGTTTCAGGGGAGGCGATTCATTGCGATGAGGCGACCGTTCGAGCTGCTCGCCATCTGCTCACCTTTGCTCCCTGTGAACCAGTAGAGGTTAAGGGATATGAACGTGCTGTCAATGTGTATACCCCTCACATTACACCTGTTAGTGTCAGTCGCGTGCGACTCCCAACAGTGGGTCGTCGAGAGGAGTTAAACATCCTGACTTATGGGTTAGAAACTGTCCGAGCGGGTCAGAGCGCCATGTTCATTCTGATGGGTGAACATGGCATTGGTAAATCACGGCTTCTAGAAACCTTTCGGAGCCATGCAGAAGCCCTTGGAACCTGGGTCGTGGTATCTCAGGCACACTATATTGAACGAGATGCTGTCTACCATGTTTGGCGTCGCGTGTTTAGCGTCTTGTTAGGACTCAATGAAATTGGCTCAGCAGAGGCTCAGCGGACGGCGGTAATTGACGCGATCGGTGCAGACCGAATGGAACAAGCATCGTTGCTAAACGCTGTCTTACCCCTTGACTTACCAGACAGCCCTGCTTTGCGTCTGCTTTCTGGCGAACAAAGGGCAGCAGCCACTCGTGCCCTGTTGCTGGATCTGGTGCGATCGGCGAGTCGTGCTGAACCCAGAGTCATTTTGTTTGAAGATGCCCACTATTTCGATGCTGCTTCCTGGGAACTGATCGTACAAATGGCTGGGATTCCGGGTTTGTTGGTAGTGATGGCAATGCAGCCAATGCTTCAGCCAACCGTACTCGATCAACTCACTGCCACCGATGCTCAGATTCTTCGCCTTGGTGGGCTAGAGTGGAATGATTTACAGACATTGCTTTGTTCTCAATTAGAGGTTTCTGCGATCCCGGCCCAACTTGTAGATTTAGTGCAACAGCATGGTAAAGGACATCCCTTCTTTTCACTGGCGATCGTCCAGTCACTGCTGAACGAAGGCGTGATTTCTGTTTGCAACGATCAATGTGAGTTGGCATCAAAGGTAGAGGTAAAGTTAGTTCACCTCCCTCAAGACATTCAGGAGGCAGTGACCCAACAGCTCGACAGTCTACCACCCCATCTTCATCTCACACTCAAGGTCTCGAGCGTCGTAGGAATGGCCTTTCCAACGACATTAGTGCAGGATGTTTATCCTATCGCAGACAATCGCTCAAGCGTAATGGAGCATTTATCCTTGCATAGCTGCATGGGCATGATTTATCCAGAGCAAGTGCAAGGCGTAATGGGGTATGCCTTTAGTCATGGCATTATTCGTAATGTTGCCTACAATCTTATGCTGTTTGCCCAGCGTCGTGAACTACATCGCCATATTGCTGAATGGTATGAGGCACAACACTACGATCGCTCCAGTAATTTTGTGGTTCTCGCTTATCACTGGGAGCAAGCGGAGGAATTTCTCAAAGCGGTCGATTATTTAGAGCGAGAAGCGCTTCGCGTCTTTAGTTTAGGGCTAGCAAAACAATCGGTAGATGTAGGGCTGCGAGCTGCCCTGCTCTTAGGGCTAGTGTTGCCAACTGATCCGGCAGTGATCGCCCCCCTCATAGGGCAAACGATGGGTTGGATTGGGGAACAGATGGGCGGTCGTTCTCCATCCGATCTATTGGATCTCCCTATCCTTAAAGATGCAAAAGTTGAACGGAGCCTCTGGTTACTTTTGCAAGTGGGTCCTTTTGCCTTCCAGAGCCGCCAAATTGAACTGTTTGCACTGATGGCGGTGACGGCCTTACAGTTAACCCTGGAACACGGAAATGGGGCACCCACTGCAGACGTTTACTCCATGTATTCGGTGGTTCACTGCGCCTTAACTCAAGACAAAATTGGAGCCTACCGCTTTAGTCAACTGGCGTTAGATTTTGATCAACAGCAGAATTACACTATGCGATCGCGAGTGGCTTTTGTACATACCTGGTTCCATAATCACTGGGTACATCCCCTCGAAACTTCGCTCCCGATCGCGCTAGATGCTGCAGAACGAGGTTTGGCGAGGGGTGATATTCTATTTGGCTGCTTCAATCTCTCTGGCTATGTGATCTATCTTGCTGCCCTGGGTCGTCCGCTAAGTGAAGTCAAACAAACAGCGCGAACACACCTCGAACAGAATGGTCGTCGAGTTGCTAATTCAGCCTTTCATCTCATTCATGAGCTTCAGTTTGCGAAAGCATTGGCGGGTGAAACTCACAATCCATTCTCGCTGACGGATGATGAATTTGATGAAGCGCGTGACATTGCCTGGGTTTGTAATACCGAACTCAGCAATCAAATTGGCTACTATCTGGTCTCTCGTCTCAAACTTCATGTCCTGTTTCGCGACTGGTCAGAAGCGATGGCTTGGGCAAATAAAGCGCAGCAATTGCTGCCTGCGTTTGAAGGTCAAACGGCCGAGATTGAGTTTGTGCAATACCGTTGTCTCGCGGCTCTTCATTTGGTACACTCCCTGCCCGATTCAGATGTTGATGCCTTCACTCAGGTGGCAGCAACTGATGTCACGCTCATGCGGCAATGGGCAGCGATGTGTGCAGCCAATTTCGAACACAAAGCAGCTTTACTACAAGCAGAATTAGCACGGGTCAATGAAGACTCCGTCATCGCCTTAGAAAACTATACACGGGCAGTTGCTTTGGCAGAGCAGAGGGGCTTTCAACAGGACTTGGCTCTCGCCCTAGAGTGTTATGCTTTCTACCACTACGATCGTGGCGATGTAGAGATAGCCCAGATCCTAGCCCAGCAAGCCATCAACCAATACACAGCTTGGGGAGCCAAAGCAAAGGCGATCGCGCTAGCTAAAATGCTTCAGTTAGCTATCCCTACGTAAGGGGTTCTGTCACAAAAACGGTATGGTCAACTGACAGCAGTTCTCAGATCAGTGGCTCCTCTTGGGTAAGTGATTAGCAGCAAAACGGCTCGCTCAGTGATAGCCAAGTCATTGAAATCACATCGGCACCATTTGGTATTTCATCCATCACTACAATGCATCATTACTTGTTTAGCACTACTCATTCATTTTGCTTCAAGGCAGCCCTGGCTCGACCCAAGTATTCCATCACAGCCGCATCAATCGCCCCTCAACTGGCAACTTCAGGTTGTTCCTGCTGATACATCTAGTTGAGGGATTGCTCAATTTCAGGATCACTACTATAGTAAGAACCTCACGCTACGTCAGGGTCAAGGGATATTGCAAGATTGCCAGAATCATTAAACTGATCAAACAACTGAATTGAATCGCTAAACTCAATACCCGGAATCTTGGATTAGCCCCCACAATATGAATAACGGAGTGCAACAGTCGGAATGTAATATGGATATTGACCAGCAGATCGACTGCAACTCCGGATACCCCTCGTACGGTCAGGAGAAAAACGACTCCTAGATACAGTGGCAGGTTTTCGACCAAGTTAGACTGCACTCGAAATAACCGCCACATCAAGCTGTTGTCATCGATCGCTCCGAAATCTTTTGAGCTACCGCCTGCTGCTAAATGTCGAATTCTCACTACCAGTAAGAGAACCACAACGGTGATCGTCCAGAGAATGAAAATGACCAATCCCCAGAGCGGAGCAGTCATCGGTAGAATGGATAAGTTTTGGGCGATAAGATTTGCGCGTTGCTCAATTTGCATCTTCTCTCTCCATTAGAGCCTGTTCCTACTGTAAGAAGACAATGCAGGGAGACTCTAGAAAAAAGTTGCGAAGGTTTGGGATATTATTGCGATCTTCCGGAGACACATCGCAATTGCAGGAGTTGCTTAGGCGTAATGCCTATCATGCGTTTGAAGTATCGGGTTAAATGGCTTTGATCGCAAAAACCTGTCTGGGTTGCAACTTCAATGATGCTTAGCTCACTATGTTGTAAAAGGTATTTGGCTTGATTTAACCGACACTGCAAAATGTATTGATGGGGTGTTGTCCCCACGCTTTGCTTGAACAGTCGTAAGAAGTGATAGGGACTGATTTGGGCGATCGCTGCCATTTCCTGCAATCTTAAATCTTGATGGAGATGGCTGTGGATATACTCTTTAACCAGCGTTAACGTAACTTGAGATAAGCCATTTGAGTAGCTGGAGAGTTTGGGCCGAGTAGCACAATAACTTCGCAGTAAATGAACAGCTACTGCTGTTTTCAGGCTATCGACCAGCAAATAACTGCCGATGCCTCCGATCTCAGCTTCTTGCTTGAGGGTTGAAAAGATATTTTGTATAAACGCATCCGACTCGCTCATAAACTGGGGTAGCAGTTCAATCTGATCAGGGTTAACCCAATCCTGCCCAACTTGTTGTAGAAGGGTTGGTTCGATCGCTAGAACCATAAATTGAGCGGGAACATCCCAACTACAGGAATGAGTAATCCCTGCTGGAATGATCGCAATATCACCAGAATTGCGTCTCTCCCTAGAGCGTTTGCCACCGAGCGATCGCACCCCTGGTGCATTCTTGTTGGATGAATCAATCAGTCCACAAGCTAACACATGCATTGTATGTTGATGTTCATCGGTGGCGAAGGTGGGTTGCTGGTGCAGTTCAAGATGCATGCCATTCCAACCCAAGCTCCTTAAAATAGCAGGTTGGGGCACAATCTGATCGGATGCTCTCTCTTGGCAATAATCCAGTAGTTTGACAGACTGCTTGCGTTTTCTCATAACCTGTCACAGCTAAAGGATGATTCCATTGTGCCTAATTTTCGCCTGATTCGATACTACAGATTGAGGAATTGAACACTCAAATCTTTCAAGGTAATTGTGAAATGACGTTGTTCTCCTGTCGCAACAAAAGAAACGATCGCCTCACATGTCACAGCTACCGTTAACATCACCAAATTACATGCGAGTGGATAATCACAGACATCATCATTAACATCAGACGGAACTCGATAGACGTCATTCCAAATCACTTCTGCATAATCAGCAGCAAGTCCAGCGTGGAGACAGAAGGTTCCAGTTTGCTCAGCCTAATCTAGTAGAAACTTTGGAGGATCTGGACCATGATACGACTGCTCGTTAACTTCTTAGAGGCGCTGCTCAACACCTTTTATCGAGGTCACGATCGCATTTTTGCGCGATTTTTTGTCCTAGAAACGGTGGCTCGGGTGCCTTATTTTGCCTACACCTCGGTCTTACATTTGTATGAAACGATGGGGTGGTGGCGCAAATCTGACTGGCTGAAAGTGCATTTTGCTGAGTCCTGGAATGAACTGCACCATCTCCTGATTGCCGAATCTCTCGGTGGCAACGACCACTGGTACGATCGCTCCCTAGCTCGGATTGGCGGATTGATTTACTACTGGGTGATTGTTTTGGTGTATATCCTCAATCCCCGTGCTGCCTATAGATTCATGCAGCATGTTGAAGAGCACGCCTACCACACCTACGACCTGTTTCTTCAAGAACACGGCGAAGCCCTCAAACAAATGCCTGCGCCAGCAGTCGCCATCAACTACTACCGGGATGGCGACTTGTATATGTTTGACGAATTCCAAACAACGCATCCTGAGGCATTTCGTCGCCCTCAAATTGAGAATCTCTATGATGTCTTTGTTGCGGTTCGCGAAGACGAATTAGAGCACATCAAGACGATGATTGCCTGTCAACAACCTGAGGCACAAGATACGTTCCAAAGCCCCCACACCGAAAACCGTGCTGCCTTGCCAGAGTCGATGAGAGCCGCGATCGATGCAGAAACCGGACAAATTGGGCAAGCAGAAGAAAAAGAACCGGTTGAAGTGTAGTCAAGCAATTGCTTTAAAGAATTAAGAGAACTATAGCGACTTTATTTGAAAAACTCGGTGGTGCGGCAGCTGTGGACTTAGCGGTTGACAAATTCTATGAGCGAGTCTTGCACGATGAGCGCATCAAGCACTTCTTTGCCAATGTAGATATGGTGAAACAACGGGCACACCAGAAGGCTTTTCTGACCTATGCCTTTGGCGGAACTAATAAATATGACGGTCGTTATATGCGCAAAGCTCACAAAGATTTAGTGGAAAAGCAAGGTTTAAACAGCGAACACTTTGATGCCGTTGCAGAAAATTTGATGGCAACGCTAAAGAAGATGGGAGTTTCTCAGGATCTACTGGCAGAAGTTGCGGCGATCGCGGCTGCCCCCCAACACAAAAAAGATGTCTTAAACCAGTAAGCCTGATAGCTTGGCCTAAGTTCTGCGTCACAGCGCGATCGCCTGCTCAGCAAGGTTAGCGTTGTGGAGTCACCGATTTAGGAGTAGACCTTGAGGCAGTTAGTCCCATTCACCTATACAGCGATCGCCACCTTCACTCTAGCCAGCTGCGGTTCCAGTCAAAAGACGATAAAGTACAAGCTAACCTCTATTGACGCTCAGCCCCGTGTCGAGAAGCAATATGCTGCGGTATTAGACGAACTTGATTCAAAGTGTCAAGAAGGCAGGCAGGCGATCGCTGACCTAACGGTGAGAGCTGTAGAGCTCGTTAAGCAAGCAGACAAACCAGCCAATAACCCCTAGGTAGATGAATAGACAATTTACCAATAGCAAAATTTACTCAGTAATTTTTTATAGGTGCAGCAACCAGCCGTGCAACGTCTTTCACAGAAAACTATCCAGGTCTTAGGGAATGCAGAGAATTGCTTCAAGCGCTAAAACGAAGGCGAAGGGTAACGACTTCATCAAAACGAGTCCCTATGAGTGTTGTTCTGCCCCTAAGGGATTGCTGATTGAGATTTGGGGGCTACTTTGGTGATAGGAGATATTTTTGTGAGCCAGTTCAACTCATCCATCGCTTTGAGTCAGTTTGATGCTGTCCTATTTGATTTAGATGGCGTGATCACCGCAACCGCGAAGGTTCATGCTGATTGCTGGAAACGGATATTTGATGGGTTTCTCAAGCAACGGGCTGAAGAGACCGATGAGCCCTTTCAACCCTTCGATATCCAGAATGACTACAAGCTGTATGTTGATGGAAAAATGCGGTATGTTGGCGTTCAAAGTTTTTTGGAATCGAGAGGCATTCAGTTAGCTTATGGAGAGCCATCCGCTCCTCCCGGCTATGATACGGTTTGTGCGCTTGGTAACTTCAAGGACGTTTTTTTTAACGAAGTACTTCAGGCAAAAGGAATTGAGGTATACGAAGGATCACTTGCTCTCATTCGTCATTTGAGCGATCGCGGATTCAAATTAGCGGTTGTGTCATCGAGTCACCATTGTAAAGCTGTGCTTAAGGTGGCTGGAATTGAGCATTTCTTTGCTGCTGTGGTTGATGGCAATCTAGTCGATGAATTGCACCTGGCTGGAAAACCTGCCCCAGATGCTTTTCTGTTGGGGGCAAAACAACTTGGGGTTGAACCAAAGCGAACGATTGTCTTTGAGGATGCGATTTCTGGTGTCCAAGCGGGTCACGACGGTGGATTTGGACTCGTGGTTGGAGTCGATCGCAAAGCAGATCCTGAGGCACTGCAAAAAAACGGAGCGGATATTGTTGTCCAAGATTTGAGTGAGTTACTTGGCTGACAATTAAGGTACACAGGGATTTTTACTAGTCTGCGGTGTTAGGTCAGTCTGAACTCAAACATACCGCTACTAAAAAAGCCAGAAGTTATTAATCAGGTTGAAGCTCAATGTTGCATCATGAACCTTTAATCCCTCCCAGATATATTTATCCCCCTGAGCCTTGGCGCTGGGTTGAAAAGCAGTTCTACCCAAAACTTTTGGTACAAATGGAAACTCTGTTTTCAACCGCGAACGGTTACTTAGGGATGCGAGGAGTCTTTGAGGAAGGCAGTCCCGTTGGGCAAAATGGCACATTTATCAATGGCTTTTATGAATCCTGGCCTATCGTCTATGCAGAGGAAGCTTATGGCTTTGCTAGGACAGGACAGACCATTGTCAATGCCACCGACAGCAAAATCATTAGACTGTATGTCGATGATGAACCGTTTTACCTACCGACTGCGAATTTGCTCAACTTTGAGCGATCGCTCGATATGCAAAACGGGACACTTGATCGAGAAGTTCTTTGGCAAACGCCGTCTGGTAAGCAAGTATCGATTCGATCGCGCCGACTCGTTTCCTTTGAACATCGGCACTTGGCCACGATTTCTTATGAAGTTACCATCCTCAACGCTAAAGCACCAATTGTCATCTCCTCCGAAATGCACTACGACGCTTCTGCCCGTGCCAGTGAAGGCGATCCGCGTCTTGCCAAGGGTTTTAAGGAGCGGGTGCTGTTACCTGAACACTACTGGGTTAACGATCGCCGGATCATCCTGAGTCACATCACGAGAAACAGCCGGATGACGCTAGCTTGTGGTGTTGATCATGAATTTGAAACGCAATCTCCTTACTCCTATGAAAGCCAGTGTTCAGAAGACGATGGCAAGGTCGTTTTCTCGGTGGATGCTCAACCCGGCGTCCCAATTCGCTTAGTCAAGTACATGACGTATCACACCTCTGACCATTTTCCAGCACAAGAGTTGTGTGAACGAGCCGAACGCACCCTTGATCGAGCGATTATTCATGGTTTTGATGATCTGCTTGTGAGCCAGCGGCAGTACCTAGATGATTTTTGGGATCGCAGTGACCTCAGAATTGAGGGTGACCCACAGCATCCTAGTGACACTATAGAATTGATGCAGCAAGTGCTACGCTTCAATTTATTTCACGTTCTTCAAGCCTCTGCGCGATCCGAAGGAGGAGGCGTTCCAGCCAAAGGACTCACGAGTCATGCTTATGAAGGCAATTACTTCTGGGACATGGAGATTTATCTCCAGCCGTTTTTGACTTATACTTCTCCCCGAATTGCGAAGAACCTACTGCTATTTCGCTACAGCATCCTAGATAAGGCACGACAGCGAGCCCAGGAAGTGAATCAAGACGGAGCCCTATTTCCCTGGAGAACTATCAATGGAGAAGAAGCTTCTGCTTACTATGCGGCAGGCACAGCGCAATATCACATCAATGCCGACATCATTTATGCGCTGAAAAAGTATGTTGACGTGACTGGGGACGAGGAATTGCTCCTCAATGAAGGCGCAGAGATGTCAGTCGAGACGGCTCGGATGTGGTACAGCCTGGGATTCTTTTCCAAGCGAGTCGCAGGTCAGTTCTGCATTCATGGTGTGACGGGACCCGACGAGTACAACGCGGTGGTGAATAACAACACCTACACCAACTTGATGGCCCGCGAGAACCTATGGTACGCCGCTTCCACCGTTGAAATGCTGCGCGATCGCCATCCAGACTGGTTCATTGCCTTAGTTGATAAGACTAAACTGGAACTTTCGGAGGTAAAAAACTGGAGAAAGGCAGCGGATAATATGTATCTGCCTTTCGATGAACGATTAAAAATTCACATTCAACACGACACCTTCCTGGACGAGAAAGTCTGGGATTTTGAGAATACACCTCCTGATAAGTATCCCTTACTCCTACACTTCCATCCCTTGGTAATTTATCGACATCAGGTGATCAAGCAAGCTGATATTGTGCTGGCAATGTTCCTCTTAGGAGATAAATTTTCACCAGAACAGAAGCGGCATAACTTTGACTATTACGATCCATTGACGACAGGAGACTCCTCTCTTTCTGTTTCGATCCAGAGCATTGTTTCAGCCGAAATCGGTTATTTGGAGCAGGCGACCGAATATGCTAAATATGCAGTGCTGATGGACTTAGGAGATGTGGCAGGTAACGTGAAGGATGGCTGTCATATCGCAGCGATGGGAGGAACTTGGATGGTAGCCGTTTATGGATTTGCCGGGATGCGAGATTACAACGGTCACTTATCCTTCCATCCCAAACTACCGGAGCTAGTTAAACGTCTACGATTTCCCTTAACGATTCAAGGACAGCGGCTAGAAGTTGATATCCAAGAAACAACAGCAACCTATTTGTTGCAGCGAGGAACTCAGTTAGCGATCTCGCATCAAGGTAAAGATATTCAACTCCTTGAGGGAATACCAGTGACGGTAGAACAGAAACCCGTACTTGAGCTTAAGGGTGAATTGATTAAATCAGATATACCTTCCGATCCAACATTCAATCCAAATAAGCAGGATGATTAGCTGATGCGATCGTTCCCATTGGAAGCTAAGCCAATGCCAAGGTTGGTGCTTGAAACCATCGTTTGCCACGCTATTCATGCCCACTTAGCAGCTTCCAGAATCCTCCTTCCAACTGCATAACTCCTGGATTAATTGAAGGTTGATACAATCCCCATAACAGTACCCGCAGGCTGGGCATTCGACAATGATGAGTTCAAGAGGTGAGGTCATGGCAGGATTTACACAATCCTAAACATTGCTCTGTGGTTTTCCATAAGCATTAAGTTTGATCCGAAGTGACGCTGTCAGTCATTTCACAGCGGCAAACACAGCAATTTTTAGATTGGTAAGCCATAGGCGCAGTACCAGACAGTTACTTTCTCTGACAAATGGTATGGCTTATTCAAGGAGATGTCTCTTGAAGTGAAGACTTTACTTCAGAATGGATCGCCTGCCTGCTCTAGAGGAAGCTTCCAGTTCAATCAATGAGATCTCTATCTACGCTGAATCATCTTTCCAGCCACAGTGCCCACAATCCCAATGCACTCCTGCTTTTTCGCAAGCAATGCCAGCCTCACATTGGGGACATCGGCCTGTGAACATGGGGTGTAAGTCAAGTATTGCCAACTTCTCCAACCGTGACCACCGCTGTTCTGGCGTCATGATCAACTCACCGTTGTAGTAGCTAGTAGTTCACCACGGTGATTATGACAGGCTGGGAGCGGGATAGAGGCGCTTGAATTTGGTACGAGCATCCCCGGTAGAAAAGCAC
>NZ_JACJPA010000115.1:0-9742 GCF_014695845.1 Trichocoleus sp. FACHB-591 | reverse complement strand
ACACGAGTTCGAGTCTCGTCTTTCGCTCCAATCTTGAATCTTGCGAATGTGGTGTAAGGGCTAACACCGGAGTATGCCAATCTCCAGATGCGAGTTCGACTCTCGCCATTCGCTCTCGTAGTCCTGTAGCTCAACGGTGGAGCAAGCGCCTTACAAGCGAGGGGTTGTAGGTTCGAATCCTATCAGGACTACCAACAATGGGAGTGTCGCCTAACGGATAAGGCAACTGTCTTCTAAACAGTTTTATGCAGGTAATGCCTTCGGCAACGCTACGCGAACGACTCCTGCCATTCCTGCCATAGGGGTCTGTAGCTTAACTGGAAAAGCGTCTGCTTTGCAAGCAGGAAGATGTCGGTTCAACTCCGACCAGAATCCACCAAATGGGACCATAGCTCAACTGGCTAGAGCATCCGCCTTGCAAGCGGAAGGTTAGGGGTTCGACTCCCCTTGGCTCCACTGTGACTGAACCCGAAGTGGTGGAGGGGCTGGTTTGTGACACCAGTGTTAGCGAGTACCCTTCGGGAAGCAAGCTACGACTCTCGTCAGTCACCCCACATTAAAGCGGTGATCGCCCTATACTCTTATCTATCCACATCTAGACCGAAGTAGCTTATCTCATCCAACTCTTTCGGGTCACTCGACTTCTATGTCTTGTATGTTCCGTGCTACCGGATTTGACTTTGCTGTAGACAAGTTTTTGCAGCAAAGTACCTTGATTCCTGACAGCGTTTGGCATAGAGGTGAGCACAGGTTAGCCAAACGGGTTCACGAGGGGTCTGGGTTTTCAATGGTTGCGAGTCAAGCTGACATGAGTAACCCACAACAGCAAGTAGAGGATGCGATCGCTTTTCTCAAGGCTAACCAAGTCGAGCTAGAGCGGCTACAGAAATTTTCAGGTGTTGAGAGGATATGCTTGGACTTTGGGATAGAAGACCGAGATGTGGCAGTTCAGTGTGACTACTTCCCGCCTGAGTTGCTACGACTGGCGGGCAATTTGAACATTGGTATCGAGGTGACGCGCTATCTCCAGGCTGATGAGTAATCGACACCAGCCAAACTAGATGTTTTACCGGATTGCGGGTCGCCTTTGTACGTTAGCCAGCCAGCTTTATCAGTAATCACTGACTCAACCTATGAAGTACGAAGCTATCTATGCAGTTATTTGAAGAGTCAAGTTTGAACGAAGTCAAGAATAAGGCTTTTCTCACTTATGTAGAGTGGGGGCCGAAGTTGCTAACTTCAAGAGAGCAGCGTTTATCCGAGGAATTTCCAGAGGTTGCTGCGGATGTTAGGGCCACTTGGATTGAAGAGTTTAAGAGTGTAAACAGTGAAATCTGGAAAGTAGCAGAAGAGGGTGGTCCGAAGAGTTATACGTATGAGACTTTTGCAAAGCGTATGAGTACTTCCTTTCCATTTATGAATCAAGTAGCTTTGGAAAGGGCATGGTTTCTCGTAGGCTATTTCGCTTGGCGTGAAGGCTATCGATGAGTAAGCCTAACCTAACAAGCCGCTCAACTGCACATACAATGAGCAAACCCATTAGCAATCGAGGGGTACGCAATTACTCAACGATAGAATGAGGGTTTCAGGCTTCAAAAACACTCAGGATTACGTTTGTAGTATGAGTGTTTTCAGATTCTTTAGGCCAGAATACTATACTTGCATGTCCTCCAATGTTTGTCCGGTACCTAAGGCATCGGCATATTAAATCACTAGTCATCATTCCATGAATTATTTTATCTGTTGGGCACTTGGGTTTAGCACCTTATGGGTCGGTCTGAAGCTATTTGACGATGAGGTGATTCTGATTGTCTCTATTTTCGTCGGTATAGGTTTCATCCTGGCTGGGCTGATTGCGGCTCCGACGCCGCTGCAAATTCCGATTGAAATCACATCAGTGCTCGTCTTGTTCAATGTTTGTATGCAGTGTATTCAACGGGGTGATCGCTCGTAAAGCGCTCTCTACAACCTATAGCTAGAGAGCGCTTTATTATTTTTAGGGAAGGTCTGCGAATCCTCTACTCCCGCTTCAAACAAATGAACCTTTAGTTGACACCCTTGTCCTCTAGGTCAGTGGCGATCGCCTCAATCTCCATCTCTAGTTGTTCTGGGGAGGGGAGGTTGTTTCGGAGGGGTTCGGGAAGGGTTTCGCTGAGTTGAAAGGTTGACACACCGATTGGCTTACCCATTTCTTGAAGCGCATACTCCACAGTTGTTTTGCTCTTACTGCGGCACAGAATGATGCCAATCGTCCGGTTGTCGTTAGGAGCACGAAGGAGGTTATCGACTGCTGCAACATAGAAATTCATTTTGCCGCTGAATTCGGGTTGAAACTCATCCATCTTGAGGTCGATCACCACGTAGCAGTGAAGTTTAACGTGGTAGAAGAGGAGATCAAGTTTGTATTCCTTATCATCCACCTCGATCGGATATTGGTTACCGAGAAAAGCAAAGCCTAATCCGAGCTCTAGTAGGAAGTCGCGAATATGTAAAACGAGTGCATTTTCTAGCTCTCGCTCTTGAGCATCCTTACCCAAGGTGAGGAAGTCTAGATGATAGGGGTCTTTGAGTAAGCTCTGAACTAAATCAGATTCCTCTTTGGGAAGAACTCTTTGGAAGTTGGTAGTTGCGCCACCAATTCTTGCTTTCAACCCTGTTTCGATTTGCAGGACTAAAACATCCCGGCTCCAACCATTTTCGATCGCTTGTTGGGCGTACCAAAGCCTTTCGTCCGCGTCTTTGAGTTTTTCGAGTAAGGCAATGTTGTGACGCCAAGGCAATTGTGCAACGCTGCGTTGCACAACTTCTTCATCTGAATAGGCTTCTGCAAAGGTTCGCATGTATTTGAGGTTGCGAGAGGAAAAGCCTTTCATCTCTGGGAATGCCTTGGCCAGATCTCGACTCAGTTGGTCAATGACTTTAGTGCCCCAGCCTTCTTCACGTTGCCTTGCTAAGATAGACTGACCGATTTGCCAGTAGAGCAGAATCAGCTCACGGTTGATGGCGATTGAGGCTCGAAGTTGAGCCGAGCGAATCTGATGTTTGAGGTCAGTGAGGAATCGGTCGTAATTGAAGGGTACAGGGGAGGACAGGGAGTCAGTCACGATCAAACTTCGCCGATTAGTTTTAAAGGGTTTCGCAAAAGAAGTAGACAGTTCAGCTTCGATTGGCTTGCCTAGTTTGTAGCGTGTCTAAAGTCTCTTTTGGAGCCTGTTGGTATTGTTCCAATAACTGAGCGATCGCTGCTTCTACTAACACTTCCTTATAAGGCGCATTCTCTTTGCCTAACTCCAGTTGCAACTTGAGGTGAAAGGTGTCTAGTTCCTTGAGTAATGTCTCATCAAGTTGAAAAGTCGCTTTTTTCAACTTCTTAGGTTGTTGGCTTCCTGACTTGTTAACTTGTTGGCTTCCTGACTTGTTGTCTGGTAGAGATATTGGTTGAGTATTGGATTGCTTTTTCCGGTTGTCAGCAGATGGGCTGACTGAAATTGTTGGCTCTGTTGGGTGGCTGTCGTCTACAACTTGCTGACTTTCTTGCTGGTTGACTTGTTGACTTGTTGCCTGGTCATCTGGTTTGACTTCTACAGAGTCAAAGTATTCATCCGCTTTGCTGCGAGGAAGATTGATGCGATCGCTGGTTCTTGGACGTTGTCTAGGCATGGTTAGGACTCCGATTGAATCGCTTGGATGACGCTTCGATAGGGCTGCACAAGTCGCCACTCTCCGGCGTATTGATGAATGGGTTCTCCAGCTAGGTTAGATTCTGCAAACTTCACAGACTTCGGAACTGGGTCAAAAATCTTGATTGCTTCCAGTTGATTTTTGAGAGTGCTGAGTACGTCCTGGGTCATGACTGTGTTCTTCTCGGCCATTGTTGGCAGAACACCCAAAATCTGTAGATTCGGATTGAGCCGTTTTTTGACGCTTTGAATCGTATCTAGGAGTGCTTCGAGTCCTTTAAGAGCAAAAAACTGGCATTGAATTGGAATTAACAAGCGATCGGCAGCAGCTAAGGCATTGCCGCTTCAATCAGTCGCTGCACCTCTCTTGGCGTCAAATACTCTTGGCTGCGGTAGGTAAGATTCAGTTGTCTAGAGGGCTCTGTAGGCGAGGACATAGAGCCATTTTAGCCTTACTGTCCATAAAATGTTTTATGGACAGTTTTTAGCTCTCGGCTTTAGAAGATCCGATCTCTTTTGCACGGTTTGACCTTCGCTTAAATGGATGGACGGAATTTTTGCGTGAAACTCATCCAGCGAGCCACCTTGCCCCCTGTGATGTTTAAGATCGGAACTTGATAGGTTTGAGTTTCTCCTCCCCCACCTTCATAGGAAACCCGTATGTCTGTACGTTCTACTTTGCCTAACCCATAAGCAGCAGCAATATCAGCGGATAGACTACAACTAATCGTGAATCGACCCATGTCGATACTGCCACCGCCTGCCCGATATACCCAGAACTGCTCGCCACGAATGGAGTCTCGTTGGCATAAAAAGTGGGTGATTTCAAACATTTTGGCAATGTGAACATCATAAAGTCGCAATTTGCCACCATAAGCGGATCGTGTTGTGTTTTGGTCAGGAACAGTAATCGCTAAAACTTCCTCAGCTCGACTGATCGTCATGGGCAGCTCAGTTCCTTGAGATACTGGAGCTTGCGAGGAGGCGGTATATCGTTTTAATAATGACCGAGAGACCTGTAGAGGAATTTGAGCCCGCTGACTGATGGCTTCGGCGGAAGGCATACCACCACCAACTTGTCTGACCTGCCAAACACCATCTTGATTCACGACAGCTACTAGGCCTCCCCCTTCCCCCATTAACCAACTTGCTAATGCGTACTGCCCTTGAACCATAATCCTTTTTACAGTTGGGTCAGGCAACCCTGGCCTTCGCAGGTACTCAATCACAGTCTCTTGAATTTCTGATTGGGGTGACTGGGCTATTACTTGTACTCCCTGAGCCGCAACTGGGGGAGCCAACGGAAGGGTTGGAGCAGTCCCAGCCAAAGCGATCGCGAAAGGAAGCAGCAGTTTTGCTGTCTGGAGCCGTGAAGTCATGAGATGTGGTAAATAAAAAGCTAAGTTTGAGTATTCCCAAGTCGGCTCAATTACTTCGTCAACAAAATTGTCGAGAAAGTGTCGCAAGAGCATTGATAGCACTCCACGCAGAACCCAAGCTAAACGTTGCAACAGCTTCAAGGATGGGCATATTGCAATAGAGGTATAGCTGATTAGAGCTTCAGTCGCACCTCTATTGCTGACCATATGGGCGATTGCTCATAAACCCTAGGCGTTGAGCAAAAAGTCTTGGAGCCTTACTTATGACAGCACATTTGGGCTGCCTCAGCAGATGACAACGTTTGTAGCAATAGACTTTGAAACAGCAGATCGAGGTCGGGGCAGTGCTTGCGCTGTGGGACTAATTCGCGTTGAGAATCATCAGATTGTCCAACGCCTCCACTTCCTGATTCGGCCTCCTCGACGCAGATTTGAGTTCAGCCACATTCATGGAATTACCTGGCCGGATGTGGCTCAGCAACCCACGTTTGGGGAGCTATGGCCCAACATCACTCCTCTGCTCCAGGATGCTGATTTTATTGCAGCGCATAATGCCCCTTTCGATAAGGGTGTCCTGTACGCCTGCTGTGATGCCTATGAAATTATCAAGCCTCAGCAGAATTTCATCTGCACTGTGCAGTTGGCTCGTTGCACTTGGAACATCCGTCCCACCAAGTTGCCTAATGTTTGCCAGCATTTAGGCATTGAGTTGGAGCATCACCAAGCCCTATCAGACGCAGAAGCCTGTGCTCGAATTGTGATTGCCGCTCACCAGCCTCTGGAAGTATCGAAAAGCAAAACGATCATTTCCTGTCCTGAGTGTCAGGGCCAATTAAGAGTTGCAGTGGGCAGAGCGGGGCAAATTCGGTGTCCTCGTTGCACCGCTGTATTTGAGACCCAAACTTGAAATAAATAGGCTCCCATTTAAGCAAGCAAGTAGCGGTGAGGTTAGCAAACAATGGATGAAGTGATTCAAAAAGTCGCAGCTTTAGGGCTGCCTGGGGTAGTCCTAGTGATTGTCATGGCAACCACTGGGTTGACAGGAGCCGCAGCCATTACAACAGCCTTGGCAATTCTAGGTGGACCCGCTGGCATGTTGGGCGGCATTGCTGTCCTGGGCTTAACTGGCTTGATTACCGAGAGCCTCGCAAAAACGGGGTTGGAAAATTTGCTAACCGCTATCTACTGCGATCGCCGCCGGCAAGAACCACAGGGTAAGTTACTGGCTGAATTAGACAGCCTGATTATTTTGGATGGTGACGTCAAGAACCGACTGCGATTGACTATTACCGAGGGTTGTGGTTGTGAAGCGGTGACTGATGCTCCCTTGTCGGAAGTGACGCAGCAAGCGATCGCGATTCTTAATACGGTTGTGGGCATCACGCCTGCTCATCATCGCGACTTCAGCAGCGCTACCTCGATCGCCCGGTTACGAGATGGAGCTACGGTTAGGACTTGGAAGAACTTGGTTGGGGTCGATCACGTATTCTTAGCAAATTACAACGACCAGATGGTTTATGGTGGCTTTGTCGGCTGGATTCACAGCGAGGGGCTGCATCAAGCGATCGCACAGATCAAACAAGAACTGACTTAGGGATACGTTAAACGTGGTACGAACGAAGAAAAACTGCTGAGTACAAGCACGTTGCCTTAGGCCGAATTTCCTCAAATACATTCGCTCAGAGGAGATTTCTTCAAACAACCTTTACTTGGATTGAACATCTAGGGTTCATATTGCCACCTCTTGCAATTCAAGCTGTATACCAAAGCCTTGTTGAACCCCTAGAGCGGAAAGCTAAGATTGACTCACGAGCTAGAGACTCAAAGCTTATAGCAATCCGCAATGCTCTATTGCCAAAATTGTCATGTGGTGAAATCCGTGTCAAAGATGCTGAACAAGTTATGGAGGCAGTAGTTTGATGGTAGAAGCGAATAAGCCCCCTCTAGGGCGATGAGAGAAAGTAGAGCCGAGAACTTATTGGAGCCGAGAGGATATAGACTTTACACCTTGGTTGGCTAAATCAGAGAATATCAAACTCCTAAGTGACACGATCGGAATTGAGCTAGAAGTTCAAGCCGTTGAAAAGAATGTTGGATCATTACTTTTCAGCAACGCCATGTTTAGGTGATGCGTAAACGTTCAATGTCTTTAATCGGCGGCGCACCAAACAGGCGAGAATATTCACGGCTGAACTGTGAAGGGCTTTCATAACCAACTTGATAGGCAGCGTTGATTGCATCAGCATTCTCGGCAAGCATCAGTCGGCGTGCTTCCAATAGCCTCAACTGTTTTTGATATTGCAGCGGGCTCATGGAGGTCACTTGCTTGAAATGGCGATGGAATGATGCCGGAGACATATTTGCTTGCGCGGCGAGCTCCTCAACCCGCAGCGACTGGGTGAAATCAGCCTTGATTCGTTTAATCACCTCAGCCACGCGCTGCATATTGCTGCCAGAGGTAGCAATTTGACGGACAGCTTCACCCTGTTCACCTGTTAAAAGGCGGTAGTAGATCTCGCGAATCATCATCGGTGCCAGGAATGGAATATCCTGTGGCGTATCTAAAAGCTGTGTGAGCCTGATAGCACAATTAATCAACGGTGCATCAGCATCGCTAATGAACAAGCCTCTCACTGAGTTTTCTTTTCTATCTGGGCCAAGTTGGGTATGGGCAATAACATCGCAGAGTTGGACTGGGTCTAAGTTCAGCTTGAATCCCAAATACGGCTTGTCTGGTGTTGCTTCGACCACAAATCCACTGAGCGGCAAATCCACTGAGACCACTAGATATTGAGCTACGCCATACTGATAAGCTTCCTCACCTAGCAACGCTTCCTTTCTGCCCTGAACAACGATACCGAGAACTGGTTCAGCCACACCACACATCGCGGTCGATACAACAGATTCCCGCATAAACTCCAAATGAGGAATAGTGGTTTTGTGGATACCATCCCCCTTAGCAGCGGTGTGCCGAGTCACTAATGCTGCCAGTTCTTGACACGCATTCTTGGCTTGACCGGGCTTCAGTATTTCAATCACCATGCTAGCTTCCTGGTTGATTCAGCCGTGCTCATGCGCTCATTATAGAGAGTATTCTCACTTAGCAAGATTTACTTGAGAGGATTAGGCAATGACATGCGAGGTTTGTGTATTCAGCGCTAATCTCCTTGAGCCTATGATGAGCCCAGTCGAGAAAGTGGTGAAAGGATAAGGCAATGACACAAGACATGATAGAAATCGCTTGAATAACCGGAGCGAGCCGAGGGTTGGGTAAAATACCGCTTTGTCGCTTGCCCAAAAGGGACTGATGTCATTGTGACGGATCGGGCAACGGAGCAGAAGCCGAAGATATTGTCGCTGCAACCGCAGCTTTACTAGCTAAAGACAACTGCTGGGTGAATGCTCAGAGAATTGAAGCCTTTGGCGGCATGATTCTTTAATTCACACTAATCGAAATAAACAGAAACCACACCATGATGAACGTAGAGAACAAAGTCATTGCCATCACCGGAGCCAGTAGCGGCATTGGTGAAGCTAGTGCTAAATTGCTGGCTGAGAACGGTGCAAAGGTAGTTCTAGGGGCGCGGCGCACCGAAAAGTTAGAAAAGATTGCCGAAGAAATCCGCAAACAGGGTGGCACAGCGGAGTTCAAAGCGCTAGATGTCACCGATCGCGAAGATGTGAAAGCATTCATTCACTTCGCCAAAGACAAATTTGGTCGTGTCGATGTGATCTTTAACAATGCAGGTGTAATGCCCCTATCGCCGATGAATGCCTTGAAGGTCGAGGAATGGGACCACATGATTAGCGTGAACATCCACGGTGTATTGAATGGCATTGCGGCGGGGCTGCCCATCATGGAAGCACAAGGTGGTGGACAATTCATCAATACTGCGTCCATTGCGGCCCATGTGGTAGCGCCCACTGCTGCAGTCTATTGCGCGACCAAGTATGCAGTTTGGGCTCTCTCCGAGGGACTGCGGCAGGAGTCAAACAATATCCGCGTCACCACCATATCCCCCGGCGTGGTTGAGACGGAACTCGGCTCTGATATTACAGATGATGCATCCAAAGGTTTTTTGCAAGAACTCCGCAAAACGGCGTTAACTTCAGATGCGATCGCCAGAGCGGTCTTGTATGCGGTGTCCCAGCCAGATGATGTCGATGTTAACGAAGTGATCGTCCGTCCGATTCGCCAAATGATGTAAGCATTAGATGACATCATAAAAACCACCACTAGTGATCACTCCATGAATCACTTCATCTTTTGGGCCCTTGGGTTTGGCACCTTATGGGTCGGTCTGAAGCTATTTGACGATGAAGTGATTCTGATTGTCTCTATTTTTGTCGGTGTAGGTTTCATCCTGGCTGGGCTGATTGCGGCTCCGACGCCGCTGCAAATTCCGATTGAAATCACATCAGTGATCGTCTTGTTCAATGTTTGTATGCAGTGTATTCAACGGGGCGATCGCTCGTAAAGCGCTCTCTACAACCTATAGCTAGTGATCGCTTTGTTGCTTCTATGAAAGGTCTAAAAATCCTTTACCCTTTATTGGGATGGTTATTCAGGCAGAACTTACGCAAAAGTCATTTGAACGGACGGATGCTTGAGTTGCTCCTTGAGATACTCAGAGAGCATCCCGTGCTTGATTTGATAGATAGTTCTACCACTTTCGTAGGCAA
>NZ_JACJPA010000114.1:0-174993 GCF_014695845.1 Trichocoleus sp. FACHB-591 | reverse complement strand
GCGTCTTGGGGTTGCCGTCCCAAGTCTTTCATCAACGCTTCGCGCACCTTTTGGCCTTCCTTCTGCAAGTCTTGCCAGCGACGGGGAATCTTTACCGTGTTGCCGCGATCGCGAAGGAAGTGGAGCATTTCACCGCGAATGTAGGGAACGGCGAAGGAGCTGAAGGCACAACCTTGGGACGGGTTGAAGCGCTCGATGGCGCGGATGAGACCGAGGTGGCCGATTTGCTCCAGGTCTTCGTAGGGTTCTGCACACTGATGGCTGACTTGGTGAGCAATCTTCCGCACGAGTCCAGCGTTAAGGCGGACGAGTTGGTTGCGACGCGAGACGGAGGGGTTCTGGTGGTAAGCAACCAGGAGTTCCATGACTTGAGAGCGGGGAGAAGATTGAGTAGTCATCACACAGAGCCTTGCATCAGAGTTGAACTCATTCTCCCTACAGCAGCCAACTCGAACTATCGTTGTTTCACGGTACTCCTTGGGGCTGCTCCCGAGGGTGTCGGCGGAAATACGTAAGTGTCACCCCGCAAATTTGAGGGTGCTCCTTTCCCAGTCTGTGGTACGGCTGCTTCTAATTTCCTTCAAAGAAAATTTTTAACTTTGAAAGCTGAGGAACTGCGGGAAACCAAGATCTACGTCACAATGGGCGTAGTTGGGCTCTATTGTTGGTGGATAACAAGGAAGTCTTATGAGCAATACCAGTAACTTCCGCAATGCCATTCGTGAGGCCAAGACGCAAGCGTTAATTGGTCCCAATGTCATTGCTAATGCTCTGCCTTACCTAGGGGCAGGGTTGCTCTTAACAGCGCTAGGTACTTATGGGGGCTTACAGGTCTTCAGTGCCAATCCAGGTCTCTTCTTTCCGACCTTTTGGGGCGCTCTGATCCTGGAGCTGATTCTATTTTTCGTTGCGAGTGGAGTTGCAGAGAGGGGGCAGAATGGTGTTGCCTTGCCACTACTCGCAACCTACAGCTTGCTGTCAGGTTATACCTTGACTGGGTTGGTAGCGGTGGCCTTAGGGACACCTGGTGTTGGTTTGCCAGGCATGGGCTTTGCGGCGTTAGGCTGTGGGGTTACCTTTATCGCGGCTCGGCAAATTGGCTCCAACTTGTCCGAGCAGGATGGCATGGCCCTAGCTCAAACTGTCCGCCTTGGCGTTATCGCTTTGCTGGTAGTTTTAGTGGGGCAGCTGCTTTGTAGCTTCTTCGGTATCTATACGCCAACTTGGCTCGAAATCGCTATTTCTGGGCTTGGCGTGTTGCTGTTTGCTGGGGTGGCAGTTGTAGACTTCTATGTTCTACCCCGCACCTACCGGGATGATCAGTATTTGCCCGCAGCTTTGTCGATGTATCTGACCTACATCAACTTGTTTGTTTTCATTCTGAGATTGCTAATTGCGATCAACAGCCGCGATTAAGACTGCGGTGCTTCTGAGAGCGTTGGCAAAATCAATTGTCTAAATTATGCAAAGCTGTGGTCTTTCGGGCCACAGCTTTTTTTTAAGCATCATATGAATTGGGGCATAGTGGAGTGGAATCAGAGCTAAACAATGAATGCGATCGCTGACTCTCGCTAAGATGAACTATGCAACCTTTTGTGGCTTAGGAGCTAACAGTTACTGTCTATGGATGCACTAGAGATTAAACGCGAAGTTGAAACGTTGTCTGAGCGCCTGGGTAAAACCCAGGACTATCTTTGACGTTCCAGCCTTAAATGCCAAAATTCAAGATTTAGAACAAATTGCGGCCCAATCAGACTTTTGGGATGACCAAACTCAGGCGCAAAAAACCCTGCAAGAGTTAAACGACCTCAAATCTCATTTAGATCAGCTAGGACAGTGGAAAACTAGCTTAGAAGATACGAGAGCCATCTTGGAGTTGCTGGAGTTAGAGGCAGATGAAGCATTACTGCAAGAGGCCCAGACCAATGTTTCCCAACTGAGCCGCGAACTCGATCAGTGGGAGTTGCAACAGTTGCTCTCTGGCCCCTACGACTCCAAGGGTGCCGTCTTGACAATCAATGCGGGAGCTGGAGGTACGGATGCTCAAGACTGGGCTGAAATGCTGTTAAGGATGTATACCCGTTGGGGCGAAGACCACGGCTATAAAGTACATCTGGCAGAAATCTCGGAAGGGGATGAAGCGGGGATTAAGTCAGTCACGCTAGAAGTGGATGGCAAATACGCCTACGGCTACCTCAAAGTCGAGAAGGGAACCCATCGCCTCGTTCGTATTTCTCCCTTTAATGCTAATGACAAGCGGCAAACCAGTTTTGCTGGGGTGGAAGTAATGCCGATGATTGACAGCTCTGTAAACCTAGAGATTCCAGAGAAAGACCTGGAAATTACGACCTCACGAGCAGGTGGTAAAGGAGGGCAAAACGTCAACAAAGTAGAAACGGCGGTTCGGATTACCCACATTCCTACAGGCATTGCAGTGCGCTGTACGCAGGAGCGATCGCAGCTCCAAAACAAAGAAAAAGCCCTGGTAATTTTGAAGGCGAAATTGCTGATTATTGCCCAAGAGCAACGAGCTAAAGAGATTGCTGACATTCGTGGAGATATGGTGGAAGCCGCTTGGGGCAACCAAATTCGTAACTATGTCTTCCATCCCTACCAGTTGGTGAAAGATCTGCGAACTGGGGTGGAGACTACGGCGATCGCAGATGTGATGAATGGCGAGCTAGATTTCTTCATCCAAGCTTGTCTACGCCAAGACAATCAACTTGTTGAGAGCCAGTCCGCTTAGAGTTCTATGCCGGGGGCAGGGATCTAGCTGTTTGTCAGGGCGAAGCATTCGTAAACAGGCTCATCAGCCAACCTGTGTTTTTATACGAACGCTCCGCCCTCAAGGGTTATGGCTATTCGCCAGTAATCGCGAGACCATCGACCCAAATCCGAGGACAGACCCCACCGGGAGTCACTTCGGCTTCTGGCTCCACATAAGCGATCGCCTTGAGCAGTTCCAAGAAGTCTCCAGCTACGGTGGCCGACTCCACACTGACGCGATCGCCTTTGTTCACCACCCAGCCATCAAACGGTAGCGAGAACGAGCCTTGTAATGCTTGCACGCCTGCGTGAAGGGCTTGCAAATCATCAATCAAAACTACATTTTCAGCAGTGGCGAGGTCGTAGGTTTTATCAGTCGATTGACCAGCAGCAACGTGGTAGTAGTGCGGCCCCACAGTAATTTTTGCGCCCATATTGGCGTTGCCTGTGGGCTGAGCATTCATGCGCTTGGCAGTTCCGGCGCTGTGGAGGAAACCACTCAAAACACCTTCGGTGATTAGGGAGACTTTACGAGTTGGAGTGCCTTCGCCATCAAACATCTCCGCGCCGATATTACCGGGATGATGTGGGTCATCACAGACGGAAAGTAGAGGCGAAGCAATCTGGGTTCCCAGAGATTCGGGAGTAGAGAGACTTTGTTTGTCGAGGATACTTTGGGCGTTGTACAGGTTAGAGAACGCACCCAACAAGCTCAAGAACGCTTCGGGAGAGAACGCTACCAAGTATTTGCCCGACTGAATTTTGTTGTAGTTCAAGTGGCTGATGGTTTTCTCTGCCGCTTCCTGCACGCAAGCTTGCACATCTAGCTCTGGGAAGCCATGACCCACCCTGAACGCCCCTGCACTACGCGGCTTTCTGCCTTCTTCCTCGGTTTTGCTGTAGAGATACACCGAGGCATAGGAGCCGCCCTCATACCGCTGCGCTCCCTCACTGTTGAGGTAGAAGCGATCGAAATCGCGTTGCGCCATGCCGTTATATGGAACTCCAGCGATCGCCGGATGTGCTTCCAGTAATTCCTTTTCAGCCTTCACCAATGTCTCAATCAGCGTTGAGACTGGCGCTTGAGGAGTCTTCTCGTGAGAGGTTCCGGGAATCGGAACAGTGGCTTCGGGGCTAAAGTCGGGTACATGCTCTTTAGCGCCAAAGAAACTAGCCTCGTAAGCGGTTTTCAGTGCCAACTCTACCCCTGCTGGATCAACATCTGTGGTAGAGGTAATCCCCACTCGGTGCTCTTCATTCCACACCCGCACCGTGACGCTAGAACGATTCGATGCCTTAACTTGTTTCGGTTCTCCCTGGTCTACCTGAGCGCTAGTTTCATCCACCGAGGAACCGTAAATATCAAATTTTTGGATACCAAGTTTTGTGGCGCTTTCTTTGGCGTAAGTCGATAATTCTTGAATATTCGGCATATTGCAGTCTTACTGGCTAACGTATGTCTTTGTAAAAACCTTGTATTGAGTCTTAGTAGACCTCTCCCCAAACCCCTCGCCTCGCAGGAGAGGGGCTTTGAATTTGGCTCCCCTTCCCTCCGAGGGGAAGAGGCTGAGGATTAGGTCTTCAGGGAACCCCCTAACGTCCACCGACAGTGATCGAATCTACCTTGATGTGGGGTTGGCCGACGGTGACGTAGATGCTGCCACTGACCGAACCGCAGAAGCCTGCTGCCAAGCCTAAATCTTGAGAGCACATGGAGATCTTGTTCATGATTTCCTTGGCTTCACCGATCAGAGTTGCGCCCTTAAGAGGCTTGGTGACTTTGCCGTTTTCAATTAAGTAGGCTTCATCTACTGAAAAGTTGAATTGTCCGGTGGGGCCGACGCTACCGCCGCCCATCTTCTTGCAATAGATCCCTTTGTCGATCGAGGCAAATAGATCTTCAACGGAGTGCTCACCAGGGGCAATGTAGGTATTCCGCATCCGGGATGCTGCGGCGTGAGTATAGCTTTGGCGACGACCGCTTCCGGTGCGAGGATGTCCGGTGCGAATCGAACCTGTGCGATCGCTCAGGAAGTTCTTCAGGATGCCATTTTCAATCAGCAGCGTCCGTTGAGCGGGCATCCCTTCGTCGTCCATGTCGATGGTGCCGAACTCATCGGTAGACAAACCTTCATCCCAAGCAGTTAGGCTTTCATGGGCAATCTTTTCGCCTTTTTTGTCGATAAAAGGCGTAGTTTTGCGCTCAATTTGAGTGGTTTCGAGCAAGTGGCCGCAAGCTTCGTGGAAGATTACCCCACCAAACTTGTTCGCCATGATGATCGGGTAAGTACCTGATTCCACATAGTCGGCATAGAGCATCTTGCCTGCGGATTCGGCCACATCTGCGGCAGTAGCGGCGTAGTCCCAACCTCGGAGGAAGTCAGGGTTGCTGGTGTCTCCGACGCGCTGGCTGATAGAAGAACGGTTAGCGCCATCGGCACAGAGCAAACTGTAACCCACGGATTGAGTCAGACGAATATCTCTGGCAAAGGTGCCATCACTAGCTGCGACTAAGACTTCTTGCCAGTCGCGGAAGTAAGCAGCCCGTCGAGACTGGACGTGAGTAGCCTTGGTCTGTAGCTGAGCGTTAGCCGCTAAAAGAATGTCGCCCATCTCTCTCATGGAGCTGCAACCACCGAGCCAAGCTTCTTTGCCTTTTTTGGTGGCGTAGTCGCGCAGCAGTTCCAGGTTAATTTCAGGGACAAACGCACTGGGAGCAGGTAAATGCAAACCCAGAATCGACAAACCTTTTTCGAGAGCGGATTTGAGGCCAGAAAAAGTCAGGTCGTTGGTACTGACGTAGCAGTCCGCTTTACCCCGAAACACCCGCACGCCCGCCCCTGTGGATAAGCGGGGGGCAATGCTGCTGATGCCATCATCTTCTGCTAGACAGCTGATGTAATTGGTGCGCTCCAAGAAAAATTCGATAAAATCAGCGCCCGCTGCTCGTCCTAGCCCTAACAGTGTGGAGAGGGGAGCTTGCCAGGTTTCATCAAAGCGATCGCGGGTGGAGTTGTATTGGAGGGTGGGTAATTCTTTAGAGAGCAACAAAGTCTTTGGAGGCATCGATAACGTCATCTGCGGGCGTCCTTACAGAAAGTTGACTGACAAGCCTATTGGTTTCAGTCTAACAAATCGCTAGAAGCCTGATGATTGCTAACGTTTATCCTTCTTCGGCATCCCCAAAGCGGATAATGTCGTCTTCTCCTAAGTATTCGCCATTCTGCACTTCAATCATCACCAGTGGAATCACGCCTGGATTCTCAACTCGGTGCGGCATGCACATCGGCACATAAGTGGATTGCTTTTCAATCAGAATTTTTTCTTGGCCGTCACAGATCACCTTGGCTGTCCCAGAAACCACGATCCAGTGCTCACTGCGGTGGTAGTGCATTTGGGTGCTGATGTGGTGCCCTGGCTGTAGCTCAATCCGATTGATGCGGTAGCACTTGCCTTCTTCTAGGGCGGTCACTGTACCCCAATTTCGCATGCGGGTGGTAGCAGTATTGGCCAACTGGTTTGCCAACAGGGGTGTGGTGGGAGTTTGCTCGTTATTTTGGTTACTGCTCATCGGCGGCTCTCCCTATCTTTGTGGCTGGATCTTTGTGACTGGCTCAGATGGACGACGCTGGAATTATTCAAAATTTACCTCAGACCCGCTCAGGTTCCAATCATCTCGTGACTGAATTAACGCCTAATTTGCTTAGCGGGGTGAGGTCAGTCACATCTTTACCCAATCTTTATCACGTCTCCGGACGATTACGGTCACAGGTTTATAGGCGTGTCATCACCCGATCGAACGAAAAAATAGATCACAGTAGGAAAACAGTAATAACACTGAAACTAGCTGTGTTGATCCAGGAGTATTCGCCAATCTGGTTAGGTTGGTATCACGACTGGTGCTGAACTTATCGCATTTGTTCTAGGTGGCAACCAGGGTCCAGCTACCACACTCAACCCTGGTTGTTCTCCCAAGTCCGTATTACTTAGGAGTTACTTTTTATCATGACAAATAAACAGCGGGAGTTTGCAAAGGATCAGCCTTTTGTAACTCACCCTTCAGCCTTCCTGGGAACACCGCTGACCTACATCGTGTTGCCACTTTGCGGGGGTGTGGTGGGAGAAGCGATCGCTTCTCCTAATCCTGCTGAGTCATCGATTCATAACAACTCCCAAGCTGAGGAACAACTTGTCCCTGCAACCGCTCCTACAACTGAGAAGTTGTCTGGGGAGCCAGCTCAAACTAGCGAACGAGCCATGACCAACCTCTGTGAAGTGGCGATCGCCCTCTTGATCTTTGGCAGCATTCTGGGTTGGCTCACGACAGTCCCTATGTGGCTACCGCAATTTTTTCCCAAACCCTACTCCGCAACGTCCTGGTGTGTGCATTTTTACTCAAACTCACGGCCATTAGAGCGCTTGGATATTAGTTGAACCATAAAAGTTCAGTCATAAAAAATTCCCCAGGCCATTTGTGGCTCTAGGGAAGGGTGTAGGAATTATGAAATCTAGGGAGGAGAAGTTAACCAGTTAGGTAGGCGTAGCTTGGAGATTGCCTTGAAGTAGGCGCAGAATGGCCGTTTTTTCTAAAAGCCCGACCAAAATACCATTAGTCCGAACTACAGGTAACGCTGTCAGTTGTTGTTGCTCTAGCAAATTCACTACATCGCTCAGCGGTTGGTCTGCCTGAATTGTGGTTTCAGGGTTAATGGGTTGCATCACATTCCACACTTGGGTTGTAGCCCAACGTTCTACTGGTAAATGTTGCAGGTCAGCCAGCGCGATCGCTCCCATCAACTGCCCGGTTGTATCGGTGACTAAAAAGCGTTGCCAAGCCATCTGGTGGAATAAAGACCAGTCGGCAAATTCTCGCAGGGTCCAGTCAGCTTGTACGACTGGGCCATTGGGAGTCACCGCATCGGCTGCCGTAAATCCAGACAATTTGGATTGCACCGTGGCATATTGAGCCGTTCGGCCTGCATTCTGGAGCAAGAACCAACCAATCAGCAAGTTCCAGAAGTTAGCAGTGCTGCCAAAGACCAAGAGAGGAACTAAGCCAGAGGCGATCGCGGCCCAACCCAAAACTTGACCCGCTCGGCTGGCGAAGGCTACTCCTTTGTAAGGATTTCCGGTAAGCTTCCACACCAGCGCCTTGAGGACGTTTCCGCCATCGAGCGGCAAGCCTGGGATTAGGTTAAAGAGGGCTAAAGCTAAGTTAATGGAGGCGACCAATCCTAAAATAGCGGCCAGTGGACCTGAAACAGGGCTAACTAGAGCGATCGCAGTTAGAAGTCCAGAAATTATCAGACTGACCCCAGGACCTGCAACAGCCACCCAAAAGGCTTCAGCCGGAGTCTCCGATTCTTTTTCTAATTGGGCGAGTCCGCCAAAGAGAAACAGCGTAATCGATTTCACGCCAATCCCTTGCCGCAGAGCGACAAAGCTATGACCCAGTTCGTGAGCCAACACCGAAGCAAAGAGCAATAAAGCTGTGACTAAACCAAGTCCGAGGGGAAGCAAGCCACCCAAGCTAGGAAACTGAGCTGCCAGCCCACTACCGTAACTCCAAGTGACAAGTCCCAGGACCAGAAACCAAGATGGATGGAGATAAAACGGAATACCAAACAGATTACCGACGCGCAGAGTGCCGTTCATACGGGGCACCTCTAAAAATTGTTTACTTTCACTGTAAACAAATGTAAACAATTCTCTCAGCTTTCACTAGGGCGGAAGCCGCACTTTAGCGTTCGGTTATAGGAACCTTCATTCCTAGGGCTCTTCATCCCTAGGGATAGAGTTACTCCGCCGCGATCGCTCTTACAAGGTAATAGAAAAGATATCTCTCGAAGCAACTCGGTGCCCCGTACCCATGATGGCAATCTCCAAGATTCAGGTACGCCCGATTCACTTCCGTTTTCCCGATACCATTGAGCGCTATTGGCTCGGTGACAGTGCTTACAATACTCATCTGCTAAATAGCTTGACGTTGCTGCTCCCTAATATCGAGCGCTATATGAATCACGTCATTAAGCAGCAATTGCCTCACATTACTGACCCCCAGCTTCAGCCACAGGTGCGAGCGTTTGTTGCCCAAGAGTCCCAACATGCCAGCCAGCACACCCATTTTTGGAAAAATCTCCAACAACAGGGGTATTGCTTTGATGGATATGTCCGTTATGCCCAGGGGATTTGGCGACGGCTGACGCAACATGGGAGTTTGATCCTGAATCTAGCGATCGTGGCTGGGGGAGAGCACCTGACCTCGCTGATGGCCGAGGTCATTTTGACTGAACGCTTCCTCGATCCAGCAGAACCCAATCTCAAAGCGTTATTTGAATGGCACGCCGCCGAAGAAATAGAACACCAAGCAGTGGCTTTTGAGGTGTTGCAATCTGCGACTCGCAATTATGGAGTGCGCCTCTTGGGTTTAGTAATCTCAAATCTTTTAATGCTGGGTCTGATGAACTGGGGCATAATTCTGCTGTTGCAGCAAGACAAAAAATGGAGCGATCGCCAAGTTTGGCAAGACCTAATGCAATTTTGGTTCTTCAAAGAGAAGCTTTTGTTCAAGGCAATCATCAGCGGGTTTCACTATGCTCGGCCTTCTTTTCATCCCTCTCAAAAAGCCAACCAAGTGTTAGCTGCGAGAGTGCTACATTCCATCGCTCCTCACCCCAGCTCACCACTACGCTTGTAGCGAATTTTGAGGCCCAAAATGATTGAGGAAAGAATTAGGGTCACAACATTGGCACAAATGACTGGAATATCGTGAACATAACTGCCGTAGACGAGCCACAGCACAATCCCGACGCAAAGCGTGATCAGCATGCTCCAAGAAAGGTCATCGGCTGACTTAGATTTCCAGGTTTTGATTAGTTGGGGCAAGTAGGCGATCGTGGTTAGACTGCCTGCAATTAGTCCTAGCGTGGTGGTAAATTCCATTGCAACTTTTCTCCAGCGTCATTGACACAAACTTGAACCAACTCAGGAGCGATCGCGCTCTAGCTTCTTGGTTGTAGCTGGGAATCTTCAGAGATGCGATCGCAGGTTTACCCAGACTGCTGTAATTACCTATTACCCTCTGCGTGGAATTTCGGATTTAGATTATTGAGATTTCGCTAGAAGAAGCAAATTTGCTGGGGTGCAGGAGTAACCTCTAAGTACTACTTTTTAGGTGGGATCGAGCCAAGATTAACCAAGATGAATACAGCTCAGACTGACACCCTAAAAACTGCCCATCAAGCTTTTGATCGCTTTACCCACGGTTTAGCTACGGGTGAATGGCAAGCGTTTTTGGACATGGTCACCGAGGATTTTAGCTTCTGGTTTCCGATCGGGCCGTATCACGGGCTCAATACAGGAAAAGCTCGGACTGAGGCTTTTTTGCAGTATGTCTCTGATACGTTTGAGGATGGTCTGACTGTGACGCTCGATCGCGTCATGAGCAACGACACCACAGTGGTGTTTGAGTTTCGGGATGAGGGGATGATGCGGGGTCAGCCTTACAAAAATCGGGTGGCGATCGCTTTTGATGTGCGCGGAGACAAAATTTGCGCTTACCGCGAGTACTTTGGCAGTGATGGCAAGTCTTATTGATTGCAGTTCACTTCAGAAATAACTCTCGAATTCCCGAACTACTAATTTCGATCGCCAGTGCCGCTAACAGAAACCCTAAAAGTTGCGTGATGATGATTGCGCCTTCTGCCCCTAACCAATGATCGATGCGAGAAGACTGACGCACAATAAACCAAGTCACGAACATCGCACCCACAATCCCGATCGCAACACTGAAATGACCGATCGCGGAGTCTGCGTCAGACATCAACAACATCACACTGGTTAGGGTGCCTGGTCCTGCCAAGAGCGGAAATGCTAACGGGGTAATGGCTACGTCTCGACCTTGCTCCATAACTGGAGTCTCTGTATGCCCTTCCAGCATCTTTAAGGCGATCATCAGCAACAGTAAGCCGCCAGCTATCTCCAAGGAACCCATGCTGATGTGCAAGTAATCCAAGACTGTTTGACCACCAAAGGCAAAGGCTAGAATTACCGCAGTGCCAACAAGACTAGCGCGATCGACTACGCTATTTTTCTGCTCTATTTCCATGCCCTTGGTCAAAACTAAGAAAATAGGGGCATTCCCCAAAGCATCAGCTAAGACGAAGACCGCCACAAAGGTTTTGACCAGAACTGGAACATCTATAAATGTTTTGGCTAAGCTAAGGAATTCCATACCAGGGAAGCAAATTTTCTCAACAGTAGCGCGATCGCCTGTGCCTTACATTCCCTCCTTGGCTGATTTGTGAATCGCACAACAAGTTGAAGTGTTGCTGTAACATTCAAACACCCAACGAATCCATTCGTTTCCCTCTTAAAATGCCCAGCGTTCATCGTCCGATTTATCTGGATTGCCACGCTACGACTCCGGTAGACCCCAGAGTGCTAGACGCGATGCTGCCTTACTTTACGGAGTATTTTGGTAATCCGGCGAGTGTGACTCATACCTACGGTTGGGAAGCCGAAGCCGCGATCGCCAAAGCGCGGGAGATTTTGGCATCTGCGATTAACTGCGGGCCAGAGGAAATCGTCTTTACCAGCGGGGCTACAGAAGCGAATAATTTGGCGATCAAAGGAGTGGTGGAAGCCTACATTAGCAAGGGGCGGCACATCGTTACGGTAAGCACTGAGCATAGTGCGGTTCTCGACCCCTGCCGCTATTTAGAGTCTTTGGGCTTTGAAGTCACTTATCTACCTGTGCCATCCGATGGCTTGATCGACCTGGCAGAACTGGAGCGATCCTTTCGGCCTGACACGATTTTGGTTTCGGTGATGGCTGCCAATAATGAGATTGGGGTGTTGCAGCCACTGGCTGAGATTGGGGCGCTTTGTCGTCAGCATCAAGTTCTCTTCCACACCGATGCGGCTCAAGCGATCGCCAAGATTCCTCTAGATGTGGCGGCAATGCATATTGATTTGATGTCGCTCACAGCTCATAAGGTTTATGGGCCAAAGGGGATTGGCGCGTTATATGTGCGGCGGCGCAATCCCAGAGTGCAGGTGGCACCTCAACTACATGGTGGTGGGCATGAGCGAGGCATGCGATCGGGCACGCTTTACACACCGCAGATCGTCGGTTTTGCTAAAGCAGTAGAGTTGGCACTGGCCGAGCAAGACACAGAAACTCAACGCCTGATCCAATGGCGCGATCGCCTCTGGAAACAACTCAGTACGGTGGGCAATATCTACCTCAATGGTCATCCCACGCAACGTCTCCCTGGCAATCTCAATGTCAGTGTGGCAGGAGTAGATGGGCAGGCATTGTTGTTGGGGTTGCAATCGGTGGTGGCAATTTCTTCTGGTTCCGCTTGCACTTCGGCTGAAATCAAACCTTCCCATGTGTTGACTGCTTTAGGGCGATCGCCAGAATTGGCCTATGCTTCCATTCGGTTTGGTCTTGGACGGTTCAACACAGAAGCGGAAATTGACCAAGTCGCACAACAGGCGATCGCAACCATCCAGTCTTTGCGGGGTGCGGCAGTTTCTAGCCCAGCCTAGCCAGTTGACCCGTTTTCTAAAGCAGTCCTAAGGTTTCTAGAGCTTGTTTAGCTGCGCTCTTTTCGGCATCCTGTTTTCTGTGCCCCTTGCCTTCGCCGTACTTTTGGTCGGCTACGCGCACTTCAGCGGTAAATTCTCGCGCATGATCTGGGCCAGATTGAGCAATGATGGCGTACTTGGGGTTCTGACCTACTTTGGCTAAGGCCCAGGCTTGAAACCGACTCTTGAAGTTGATTTGTGCTGCGGTATCAACCAAAGTATCCGCGATCGCTTGAAACAGCGGTTCTACGTAGTTGCGGACTATCTCAATATTGGAACCTGTATCTATGAAATAAGCCCCAATCACTGCTTCAAAAGTGCTGCTGAGCAAGTTGGGATTTTCCCGCCCCCCGTTAATTTCTGCGCCTCGGCCCAAATGCATGAGGGGACCGAGGTTGAGGGCGATCGCAAATTTGGCGAGCTGTGACTCATCCACCAAGGCAGAACGTAGCGGCGTTAATTCTCCTTCTGGTTTTTCAGGGTAGTGCTTGTAAAGAAATTCGCCGCTAAGAAAGTTCAATATGGCATCGCCTAAAAACTCCAAGCGTTCGTTATCTTCCCCAAACGCCGGATGCTCGTTGGTGTAGGAACTGTGGGTCAGCGCTCGTTGTAACAAAGCGTTGTTTCGGAAGATGGGCAGTTTTTGCATCTCTACTCTGGTATGGCTCAGGCTCACCCACCTAGGTAAGCCAACTGGAGGGAGCAAAGAGGTCAACAATTCAGGGAATATACAGATTAATAGAGCTTCTTCACGTTTTCCTTACAGAATCGTCCTCATGAATACTGACAATAGCAGTCTTGGTTCTGCCATTGGGCCAATTATCCAACGCATTTTTACTTCTGGAAAAATCACCCAAGCCGACGAATATGGGTTTTTCTCGGCGATCGCTTCAGACGCAGTGTTGAGTGCTGAGGAGTTGAGTCAAATTCGGCGGATTTCTGACCACTTGGATATGGGACTCCTGAAAGTAGTGGATTGAGTTCCAACTGCTAGAGCAGCAAACCTGATCAACTGACGATCAACTTCCACAACAGTGAGCCGATGGCAATCGTAGCTAAGTGTTGGGGCAGCAAGCTGACCAAAGGTTGACGCGCAATTTTCTGAGTCAAAATCACACTCAACCAGACTGAGGCAATCAGCGTCACGGCTTGCAGGAATGCGATCACTGCGGGTTCAGCTACGGCGATTGGCACATTCACGCCGCTATAGCCAAAGGTGGCTAGCGTAATCGGCAAGACTCGGCCTGCTTCGGTTAAACCCAAGCGCAGATAGTGAGCTAAGCTGCCGCCCAGCACCAGTGGAAGATAGCCGTAGGCCAACTCTAAGAATGGACGCGGCTTGATGGTGCGGCTAGAAACTCGGACTAAGCCTTGAGCCAAGAGCGCGATCGCCACAGGCACCAACAACACCACAACAGAAACGGCAGCATGCCAACTAAAATGCTCTAAATGCAAATTCCAGCCAAAGTGATTTTGGATTTCAGGGAGGCGATGCAGAAAAATTGCTCCAAACAAGAGAAACAGCAACGCAACTTCGGCATAAGTCGGCTGATGGGTGGTCCAAAGCTCAATGCCTGGAGGCCGTAGATTCACTTCCACTGAGCGGTGGGGACAAGCTTTGAGGCAGGTCATACACAGTACGCAGTCGCGGTTGTCTTCCAGTTGGGCGGGGTGCGAGTAGAGCGGGCAACCGAGGCTTTCTTGGCCTTCGCCTTTTTCGGGACCACCTTTGTAGCATTGATAGGTGGTACAAGTCGCAGAACAAATGCCTTGCTGTGCCCGCAATTCAGTCATGGAGAGCTTGGCAAACAAGCCGTTCATGCCACCAATCGGGCAAAGATATCGGCACCAAAAACGGCGCTCAAACAACAGCGAAAAAATTACCGCCCCAGCCGTAATCAGCAGTAAGAGACAACCCGCCAGATAAGCTGTGTCTTCTAAATTCCAAAGTTCTTCCCAGAGTAAAATGAGCGTGAATAAGCCGAACAGAAACCAGCCACCCCATTTCTCAGCTTGTTGGCGGGGCCAAGGCAGTAATTCGCGCGGAAAGACTTGTAAGGAAAGCTTCTGGGCTAGCTCACCGTAGATCATGAAAGGACAAACCGAGCACCACAACCGTCCCACAAAGGGAAAGGCAAAGAGCATCAGCGGCCACCACCAAGCCCAAAATAAATTGAGGCCAATGTTGGAGTCACGAGTTTGGGGGCCGAACATCAAGATGGCGACGATGACAGCAAACATACCCAAAGTAAAGCCAAAGTTAATGCGATCGGGCCACCAATCACTCCGTAGAAACTGCCGCAACTTGGGATAGGCGTTGAGCAGGTTCACTCGGAAGCGTCTAGTTTTGTTGCTCACGGCCCAGAAGACTTCTTCCGTAAGTTCTGGTGCGCCATTCGATTGCGCGATCGCCCGTTCGATCAGTCCTTCTAGTTCCGTGAAGTTGCCCGGAAAGTCATAGCCTTGGAGTCGGCGCAGTGCTTCTGGGGTGACGTGGGGGCGAGCAATATTTTTAGTTCGACAGGTCAAGCTGATGTAGTACTCGGCTTGGGCCGCAATATCCGCCTTCCGCACCCGCAACGGTGGCACCTTGATCACATGAGGAACGCAATGCTTCCGTTCTAGCTGCGGCAAAGTTTTTTCCGACACCATCATGATCCGAGCGTGGCTGCGTTTAGGTTCTGGTGTTGGTTCTCCTTCGCGGCTAATTGGAGTGTAGGTTCCGGTTTCTAGTAAGAGCAAAATTTTGTCTAGCAGCGCGGGGGGTAGTTCTTGGATGTTGTTGAGGAGGAACGTACCCTGACCAATCCACTCTAGTAGCCCTGCCTTGCCGCCTACACGACCAAACAATTCCGCGCCGCTGGCTTGCAGCGTGTTGCAGTTGATTTTGATCATCGGTTGGTGGCGATCGCGGGAGCCAAAGTGAATCAAGGCTGCGGTGTTGTCTTTGCCCAGTCCTGGTTCACCAAACACCAATACAGACTTGCGATCGGCAGCCGCTTTTTTGATTTCCTGGCGCAATCGCACCGCATAACGACTAGAACCAACAATTCCCCGCCGCACTTTTGGCACCAAATAAGGACGCAACGCAGTTTGGCGTTCTTGCTCGAAGGCGAGTTGGGAGGCGACTTGATCTAGTTGG
This sequence comes from Trichocoleus sp. FACHB-591, assembly GCF_014695845.1. Taxonomy (NCBI): domain Bacteria; kingdom Bacillati; phylum Cyanobacteriota; class Cyanophyceae; order Leptolyngbyales; family Trichocoleusaceae; genus Trichocoleus; species Trichocoleus sp. FACHB-591. Next base: position 159,491 of record NZ_JACJPA010000114.1, on the reverse strand, counting down.
ACAGCGAGTTGTTGGGCGGAACGAAACAGATCGGCGTTGAGTTCAGCCGCGCCATTCGATTGGCTAATCGCTTGCTCCAATAGGCTTTCTAGCTCTGGTAAATTACCAGGCAAGTCGTAGCTGGCTAAGACTTCGGCAGCTTCAAGTGTGAGTCTGGGTCTAGGAATGCCTTCCGCACGCGCAAAACAACTGATGTGATATTCAGCTTTGGCTTTGATATCAGCTTTGCGATCGCGCAGGGGTGGAACTTCTATCCAGTGACCCCACAAAGCTTGCCCAGGTTCAAGGCTCAGTTGCTCATTGACCTGATCTAGCGATCGCTCTGCGGTCAGGATGATGCGAGCTTCACACTGCTGCAATTCAGCCATCGGCTCTCCGTCACGGCTCACCGGGCGATATTCTCCAGTTTGGAGGAGTTGAATTACCTTGGCTTGCAGTTCTGGCAGGAGGTCTTGCAAGTGATCCAGCACTAACGTTCCGGTGCCTAGGTAAGCAAGTACCCCCAGTTTGCTACCTAATCCTGGGCTGCTGCGGCCAAACAGTTCCACCCCACTGCTAGAGAGCGTGCCACAGTTGAGCCGAATTAAGGATTCGTGCCGCGCCGCAGACGTAAAGTGAATCAACGCCGCTAGGTTGACTTTGCCAACTCCCGCTTCTCCTGTCAGTAAAACGGGGGTGCGATCGCGAGCGGCCTCTCTCACTTGTTTGCGGAGCCTGATCGCCACTTCACTACTGCCAATTACCCCCCGCTTCAGTTTAGGAATCACATAGGGTCGTAATGCTGATTGGCGCTCTTGTTCATAGGCAAGTTGAGAGGTGACCTGGTTCAGCTCCGCCGCAAGTTGGCGCGAGAAGGTACGGCTAATCTCTGGATATTGTTGCGCTAACTCTAGAAACTGTTCTTTAGTGATCCGCCACAACAAACCGTCGTCAAGCGTAATGACGGTTCGCTCAGTCGGCTGCTCTAGCAACAGTTCCTTGAGATGAATGATGCTTCCAGGCAGCAAGCTCACTGCTTTAGCAGGGCCATTGGGGCTGGTGTGGTAACTCTCTAAATGTCCTGCTTTCAGGATGTAAAGTACGTCTGGATGGGTATCTTCTAGAACCAGACGGCGATTTTCTTGTAACGGTTCTTCGACAATAGCAGCGGCGATCGCCTCTAGGGCTTCATCGGAGAGCGATACCAACTGGGTATGCTCTTTTAACCATTGAATCCGCTCAGCCCCATCCATATGCTCGCCCCCTATATTGTGGTTTGAACCCGATATGTCTAAATCGTCTTACCAATCCACCTTACCAATCGACTAGCGATCGCTCTTGCACTACCCGTTTGTAAACTACTTCTGTTTGTTGGGCAATTTTGGCCCAACTGAACCGCCGCCCCAAGTCTTCATAAGCATTGTCTATGAGCCACTGGGCATAACCCGGATTCTTCAAGACTTCCAAAATGCCCCAAGCTAGGGACTCAGAATTATTGGCCCAAGTCACAATACCTGTTTTGGTATGACGCACCACTTCAGGAAAGCCACCTGTATCCGAGACCACAACAGGTACTCTCGCCGCAAAACTTTCTAAAGCCACAATGCCAAAGGGTTCGTAGAGACTAGGGAAAACCGCACAGTTGGCAATGGTTTGAAACTTATTTAAGTCTTCCTCAGACATAAACCCGGTGAAGTAGGTTTTGTGGGCAATGCCGAGGTTCCAAGCCTGCTGTTTCAAGTGGTCTGTATTGCCGCCGCCGATGACCACCAACTTGGCATAGCCGCCCATTTCCCACAGCACCTTGGGCATAGCATTGAGCAGAACTGCCACGCCTTTTTCATGAGTCATGCGGCCCACGTAATAAACAATTTTTTCAGCATCCTCGGCAAACTGGCGACGGAAACTAGCAAAGTCAAAATCTGGGTGCCGTCGCTTCTTCTCGGGGCGGATGCCGTTGTAGATGACATCTACTTTTGCTTCAGGACTGCCCAATGCCCGTGCAGCTTCAGAGCGCATGTAATCGGTACAAACGATGACTCGCCAAGCGTTGTAGGCTAGATGAGTTTCTTTGCTACTGATGTAGTGGTGGATGTCGGTATGAATGCCGTTATGGCGGCCATATTCAGTGGCGTGAATGGTCGCAATGAGCGGGGTTTTAAACGTGTGCTTGAGAGCGATCGCCGCATCTCCAACCAGCCAATCGTGGGCATGGATCAGGTCGAAGGGGCCATCTTCTAGAATCAACTTGCCACCATGACGGCCCATGCTCTCGTTCATATTCACGACCCAGTGGAAAAAGTCGTGGCTATAGCCCACAGGCACCCGATGCACTTTGACCCCATCGACCACTTCATAACTGGGGGCTTGCCCAAATTCGACGGTAATCAAATGCACTTCATGGCCCAGCTTGACGAGTTCTGGATATAGCTCGGCCACATGTCGGGCAATGCCGCCCACAATGCGAGGCGGAAATTCCCAAGCTAATACCAGAATTTTCATCAAACGCTACTCCTGCACCTTCACATAAGTCCTAAGAACTTCACATATCAGTGTAGCGGCGACTGTAATTGCTACGAAGGAATGCAGGCATGATTCCTAAATCTTCACAAAGCGTTGCTTGGCTAGTCAGGCTGTCGCAAAATGGGTTCCAGCTCTTGCCGAAAACTAGACCAAGCCGTAGTCGCGATTGCGTCAGAATTAGCAGTACGCTGCATCAACAACACGCCATCTCGGAAGCCAATCAACCCGTAGGAGCGATCGCCCAAAAGCCGATCAACGACAGGCACCATTGTCTTCAGCAGCAGGCGATCGTCATCAAACACAACTTGGTACTGCCGTAACTGTTGAAAGTCCAGAATCACATAGTCCACCAAAACCACAGCCCGCGCATCATTTCTCACTTGTAGGGCTGGAAAACGCACAATCTCTCGCCGATTGGAGAGGTGAGGCACGATATGAGTGGTGGCTGAAACGCTGGCATCCGTTGAAATTTGAGCCATCAAGCCGCGAATTGCTGCCGCATGTTGCCATTGAGCTTGAGGCGCTGAGTAAACCCAAGGCTGAAACGAATCGGGAATCAGAAAGGACAAGGCTCGGTTGGGATTCGAGACAATCGTCAAAATTAGCGACACACTGAGGCAGAAAATCCAAAAGCGTCGAAACCGCCGAGTAAACGCCCCTGGATGCTTGGCCCACCACAGCACCGCTCCATAAAAGAATCCGGGAATCACCGTTAGGGCGTAGCGTAGGTCAATCGACAGGGCAGTCGGGTCTTGCCGCATGAAATTTTGCAGTAACGGAAACCCAGCCACCAGCCAAGCCGCTGGAGCCACCGCAGGCACAAAGGCTAAAGGTAGCCAATGGGCTAGTAAATAGCTAATCGTGCGATCGACAGGCGTGATAACTTCTTGAATTAACCGCAGCGGCTGAGTGGCGATCGCTCCAATCACCTGGATCGAAGATGCTTCCCGGTTGCCCACAAAATGCCCAAACTGCTCCACCATAAACCGTCGCGAAATATCAGGCGAGAACAGTGGCATGGCCCAGTTCGTCACTAGCAGTATATAAGCCACACTCAGCGCACACACACCCAACCCCGCCCGGAGATGCCGCCGACTCACCGCTAGATAAAACCCCACACTAAATAAGACGACACCCGCATCTTCTCGTACTAGCAGCGTCAGTCCTGCTAGCAGCCAGAACAGCCACCACCAGCGCTTCTCCATTGCCAGCAGCAGCCCAAAAATAAACAACGGAATCTGACACAAATCATGGAAGTTAGCCACCGTTGGCCCAATCACTGCTGCCGCCCCATAAAAGCTAGCGGCAATCATCACGGCTAAGGGTGGGTTGTGATAGTGCCGCGCTAAGGCATAAAGCACCAAACCAGCCGCTGTTATCAACGCGACTTGTAGCACTGACAGCAGCGCGGGAGAGGGAAACAAGGCATAAATTGGCAACCAGAGCAGCAACGCAGGCGTAAAGTGCTGGCCCAAACGGTGATAAAACACTTCTGGCACTTGACCGTCTTGGGTGACTGCTGCCGACAGCGTCGAAGAGAGTGAGCTTTGGAAGAAGCGACCGTGCAAGCCATTCCAAAACACTTGATTAAAAATGCCTTGGTCGAAGGCCACATAGGTTGGATAGAAGTTGTAATACCGATGCAGCGCGATCGCGGACAACACGACAAAAAAAGCGATCGCCATACCCCCCACCCACCGCAACTCCGGCTGTTTCTGCCACTGCTGCAACATGATTAGATGACTCTCTTCGCTACAGCCTTAACGCTCTCATGTTGTCGGCCTTGGCTCAACCCATTCCCCGAAATTTCTGCGATCGCCTAGAGTTTCGTGAATATTTCCAGACAAGACGCCAATTTTTACTCAGGTTTTGCCTATGTTAGGGGTAAGAAATGTCCTGCCTAAGTTCTGTTCGGGACTGGAGCTGTCGATCATGCCGTCTACTACTTCTCCTTTGCTGCCCCCACTGCTACTGGCTACGGATGGTTCTACAAGTGCTGGCACGGCACAACGGCTTTTGCTTCCGGTAATCCAGCTTTTCTCCCAACTGCCGCCTGAGGCAGACCGACAAACCTGGCTAGACATTCTCACTGTACAGCCTCGGCCTGCGGGAATGCGCCCAAGACTCCCGGCTCTATCCAGGAAACCAACGGCTGAAACCCGAACGCCTGAAGCAGAGCCAGAACTGACCTCACCCTTGCCACTACCTGAAGTAGAGAATGGGCATCGGGCTGATTTGAACCCGAATGATCTGTTCGCTCAAATTAAAGCTGAAGTGCCGCTAGACAGAAAAATTGCTTACCAGAGCCGAGAGGGGCGACCTGCGACTGAAATTTTGAACCATGCGCGGACAATTCAGGCTGGATTGATTGCAGTAGGTCATCGGGGTGTTGGTGGATCCCGGGAGTTGTTGCTGGGTAGCGTTTCTTCAGCGATCGCACGTTATGCCACCTGTCACGTCTTAGTCGCGCGAGGTTTACCTGAAACGCCGACACTGCAACCAAAGTGGCACCACGTACTTCTGGCCGTGAATGGCTCCCAATCCACTAAGCAAGCGATCGCCCTGACGCGCCAGTTAATTCCCGCAGGTATCCAGCGAGTCACCATCCTCTGTGCCCAAACACCCCTCAATCCTCACTACTTGTTTGGGCCGTTCGCCACTCCCACCCCTAATTGGCAACTCACGCAATCCTTGCAACAAGCCCAAAAAGAGCAAAGTGAGCAAATCATTCAAAAGGCGCAAGAGAAGCTAGCAGGAGCCAATGTAGCAATCACCAGCTTGATCCAGACTGGAGAGCCAGGGCCGATTATTTGTCAAATCGCTCAACAGCAGCAAGCCGATGTGATTATTTTGGGGAGCGATCGCCACCCTGCGTTTCGCAATATTCGCCTCACTGCTACAGGCGACTACGTCCTCCATCATGCGCCTTGTCCGATTCTGCTTTGCCGCACAGCGCGATCGGAAACGGAAACCAACCTAGGATCTGAGTCTGAGATTTCGCGCGAGGAGGCCTAGAACACGATAGTCTATATAGATGGTGGCAGTTCTACCTAGTCTTGTTTGAACCCAATCCAACCTATTTTGCCTATCCTAGGTGCTGACGAGAGATGGCATGAAAGCATCTCCTGACAAGCCAATCGACCCTGAAACTCCGCTACAACTACTTTTATTTGTAGACAAGCGCCCGAATTCAGGGGAACAGATTCGGCACATCCGTAATTATCTGAAAAATCTCAAAGCTCAATATTCGTTCGATCTACAAGTTATTGACGTAGGAGAACAGCCCTATCTAGCCGAACACTTTAAGCTGGTAGCAACCCCCGCTTTAATCAAAATTCAGCCAGAACCGCGACAAACGCTGGCGGGTAGTACTCTAGTGACTCAATTAGAAAATTGCTGGCCCCGGTGGCAACGTTCTGTTGAGGAATATCTAGCAACCTTAGAGTCACAAACAGATTCGTCTAGTCCGGAACGCCCCAACTCAACCATTGACTCAGTAGCCTATTCAGCCGAGTTGATGCGGCTTTCAGACGAAATTTTTCGCCTACAACAAGATCAAGAAGACTTGCAAGAGCAATTGCGGTTCAAAGACCGCATTATTGCCATGTTGGCTCATGACCTACGTAACCCTCTAACGGCGGCCTCGATCGCGATCGAAACGCTAGAACTCAGCTACAGCCCCAAGGAAGGGTTGAACACTCGCCTTAAGCCTGCTGTCACAGCTCAATTGCTCAAGCACGCTAAAACTCAAACGCGAGCGATCGACCGCATGATCACAGATATTTTGCAAGCAGCTCGTGGTACTAGCGGAGACTTTCAGATCCAGCCGCAGAAACTAGATTTAGGGTCGCTTTGCCAAGAAGTTTTAGTATATCTGCGCGATCGCTTTCAACCCAAAGAGCAGCAGATTACCCACGATATTCCGAGTGACTTGCCGTTGATCTACGCGGACCCAGAGCGCGTCCGCCAAGTTCTGATTAATCTGTTAGACAATGCCATCAAGTACGCTCCCGCAAAAGGCACCATTGCCTTTTCAGTCTTGCACCGCACCACTCAAAAAGTGCAGGTAAGCATCTGTGATGATGGGCCTGGTATCCCAGAAGAAAATCATGAACGAATTTTTGAAGAGCATTTTCGGCTCAAGCGCGACGAAGCTCAGGAAGGTTACGGTATTGGTCTAGCATTGTGCCAGCGCATTGTGCGAGCGCACTACGGCCAAATTTGGGTTGACTCCGTCCCCAACCAAGGTAGCTGTTTCCACTTCACCCTGCCAGTTTACCGTCCTTAGTTAGAGCCTCTCAGGACCAAAAGACGTGCTTGCTTATAACCAAATGGTTATGAAGGATTGAACTGCGATTCAGGGCTGCTATCTTTAGCATTCTGATCCTTCTAAACTGCATCCGTGAAGCTACTAGATTGATTTGTTACTTAATCCTGGGATTAGTAAGAACTCTGTATTTTTGACGTTAGCAATTGTTAAGTTAGAACTTCAAAGCTCAAGCTACTTGTTAAGAATATTGTCATCCTAAAGTTTATATAAACTACTGAGTGCTCTAAGCTAACTATTTTCAAAATTTTAGATATTGGCGTCAGGAGTAAGCAACTATGGACAGGGTTAAAGTTACTTGTGCCCATCTTTACTTCTAAAAAAACTAACTTAACTCGCTTTAAAGCTAAAAGAGTAGATGAACGAGGAGCCAACTTAAGCCTCTGATTGCCAGAGGCTGATTGGGTACGTTCTACTATCTATCACTGCTTCCTGTCTTTGTGTTTCTGTTTATCTCAGTGACTCAAAGTATCAAATTTTAATTAAATAACCTCAGTGAGAGAAGCATTTTATCAGTAATGAATGCTAACTAGATTGAAACATAATTGCATTCATACGGGTAAAGTTTGAGTATTTTTATAACTTTGAAGATTCAATATACTGATGCACCTAGCGTCGATAAAGCTCTCATGAAGCCTTTTCAAATCTCCGATGAAGCCTGGATTGAGAGTGCATTCCTCCCCTTGAATGGTAGGCAGCAGTTAGTTTATTGGCTCTAGTGAGTGGGAGTGAGAAGAAAGTATTTTATGAAGAAACAGCGAAGTTGATTTTAAGATTCTTTGAACTAATTAGGTTGCTGATTTAAGTTCAGCTAATTAGCGGATTCTAACCTTATAGAGGGCATATTAATTTTGATAGTAAGCAATGACAGCAGCAGATTTAGGTTTGGCTTAAGTCAAGTTGCTAAGGTTTCAACCAGCTCAACATTTATGAATACCAGCGTTGAAATTCTTCGAAGTCTAGCTCTAAACATTCCTTTACTCACAGCATAGTTAAGTGCTGCTTACTGAAATGAAACAGGATTCTCTGGATCGCCAGCCCGCTGCGTTTGAAGTCAGTGTTTATGAGTGCGAAGTCCATCTGAAGTTTCGTTTGATTGAAGAGAAAGGTGGACTCAGCGATCGCGATCAACTGCTAGAGCAACTGATTGATGCTTTTACCTGTGGTACCGACGAGTACCTGGAGCCGTTGCAAGTTTTAGTGAAAGCTGAAGAAGTTTCCGAAATGTCGGCTTCTCCCGAACTGCGTCGTCAACTCATCCGCCTACGCAACTCCAACGAACTAGCCTAGCGGCTCATGTCTTTTCAATCTGGGCATCCCTGTATCTGTCGCTCCTTTAGTTTTATCCGTACAGCTCATAACCTTTATAGTTCCTTGCTCCAAGCTTATAGAATGCTTGACTCAAGCAACTAGCTGAGTGCTTCATACTGGTGGCCACTGCATTTGGTTTCTCGTAGCCTCACCACTCAGTTACTGAAAAATTAAGCAAAATCTAAACCAGGTATTGACAGATTCAGGGAGATTGATTAAGTTAATAAAGGCGCGGCGATAAACCGAGGTAAATCGGTTGGCCAAATCAAAAACAGGCCCCCATCGTCTAGAGGCCTAGGACACCTCCCTTTCACGGAGGCGACGGGGATTCGAATTCCCCTGGGGGTATAACAACTAAAAATCCGTTCGATTCCAAAATTTGGTATTGAGCGGATTTTTGTTTATGACCTGACGGCGGTTAGCTATTGCCAATCCTATGCTGACTCTGCCTCGTAGCCTGTTGTTCTTGGCGAGCGATCGGGCACTCTGAGAGTAATAGGCCATCGCAAGTAAGCCAGCAGTTTTTAGGGATTGTGCTTGTGCAACAGAAATGGGATCAATGCCGCCTTCGGGCGATCGAACTGTATAAAGGCAGCAAATTTCGTGAATCTTTAACCCTTTCTGAAGCTAATTTGGAATTGGCTAGAGGCTTGCAAGATCAGGTCAGAGAAGCCGCTTCCCTCAGTGACCTGGGTTTAGCTCACTCTCGCCTCAGTCAACTCCAAAGAGCCTTGCACTGTTTCGATCAAGCTAGGTTGATTTTTCAGGTTTTAGGGGATCGAGCCAGTGAAACCGCTGCTTTGAGCAACACTGCCTTAGTCTATGCCAAACTGGGACAACCCAAACGCGCTTTGCTGCTTTACAACCAAATTTTGGCCATTCGGCAGCAACTGGGCGATCGCGCTGCTGAGGCCACCACTCTCAACAATATGGGCTTTGCTTATAGTGCCTTTGGTCAATCCCAAACTGCTCTAGAGCATTTTCAGCAAGCGCTTTTAATTCAACGTGAGCTGGGCGATCGCACGGGTGAAGCTACCACCCTGAACAATATTGGATCTATTTATAACGACTTGGGTGAGCTGGCTCAGGCATGGTTGCATTATCAGCAAGTGTTGTTGGTGAGGCAGCAGGCGGGAGATACGTCTGGCGCAGCCATCACTATGAATAATTTGGCCTTAACCTATGCCAACTTAGGTCAATCCAATCAAGCCCTGCTGTTCTATAACCAGATTTTGTTGCTACAGCAGGAGATGGACGATCGCTTAGGTCAAGCTGTGACCCTGTCAAATACAGGGGCAGTCCATCGGTCTCTGGGTCAGTTAGAGAAAGCTTTGGGATTTTACCAGCAAGCACTGCTTATCCGACGCGAAGCAGGCGATCGCTTGGGTGAAATTAATACGACGGCGAACATTGGCACTGTCTATGTTGAGTTAGGCAAAAAAAGCCGCGCTCTGGCATTTTATGCAAAAGCTTGGGGGCTAGCAGACCAACTAGGCAATCAAACCCTCACAGAATGGTTGCGGAGTTTAATTGAAAGTTTAGATATCAGTCTATAAGCTGCAAGTATTTAGTCCCCAACGGTCACCAAGTCAGCTTTGCTATGGTTGAAGTACAGGTCAAGACTTGAGCGATACACTTTGACCTGACTGTGGAACTAAATGTGAAGTTAGTGGGCCTGCTGCAACGCTTGGTCAGTGATGAGTGCGATCGCCTGTCACCAATTTGTTGGAGTGACCTGTGGGCCGATTGCAACATTTGTTTTCGCTACGTAAACTTCTATGCTGATAGAACGGTAGCGAAAGTGTGTGCTGCCCATTTCAATATTTGGCTGCTGCCAGTTGTAACTGCCCGATCACTGGGACTTGAGACTTGCTGACCGTATTCCTGCCAACCATTAGGAATTGTGAGTTGGGTTACGCTCTCGATCATCTCTTTGACCTTGCACATCCTCAAAATTTTGCTGATGCCTGGAGACTACTGCAATGCTTGAATCCTATCGCCAACATGTCGCTGAGCGGGCTGCCCTCGGTATTCCACCTTTACCCCTCACACCCCAGCAAACCTCTGAGCTGTGTGACCTCCTGAAACACCCTCCCACTGGAGAAGAAGGAGTTTTACTAGAGCTACTGCGCGATCGCGTTCCTCCGGGTGTCGATCAAGCGGCTTATGTTAAAGCGGGATTTTTGACGGCGATCGCCAAGGGAGAAGCCACAAGTCCTTTAATAAAGGCTGTGGAAGCTGTGAAGCTGTTAGGCACAATGATGGGCGGCTACAATGTGCACTCCTTGATCGAGTTGTTGCAGGTGGACAGTGCCGAGTTGGCAACGGCAGCTACAGCAGCTTTGAGCAAAACCCTGCTCGTTTTCGATGCCTTCCACGACATCCAGGAGTTAGCGACCACCAACGCATACGCTAAGCAAGTGATGGAAGCCTGGGCGAATGCTGAGTGGTTTACCAGTCGTCCGACATTGCCCGAAGCGATTCAAGTGACCGTGTTTAAGGTGCCCGGAGAAACCAACACCGATGACTTGTCTCCGGCGACTCACGCGGCGACTCGTCCTGACATTCCGCTGCATGCTCTGGCAATGCTCGAAACGCGGCAACCCGGATCGCTAGAAACGATCGCCCAACTCAAGCAAAAAGGCCATCCTCTTGCCTATGTTGGGGACGTGGTAGGAACCGGTTCTTCCCGCAAATCAGCGATCAACTCGGTGCTGTGGCACATTGGTCAAGATATTCCGTTTGTGCCCAATAAGCGCAGCGGTGGCTTTGTTCTAGGAAGTGCGATCGCGCCCATTTTCTTTAATACGGCTGAAGACTCCGGTGCCCTACCCATCCAGTGTGATGTAACTCAGATGGAAACTGGCATGGTGATCACGATTCATCCTTATAAAGGAGAGATCACCAATGAAGCAGGGGAAGTGATTTCTACCTTCACGCTGCAACCCGACACGATTTTGGATGAAGTGAGGGCAGGGGGACGCATTCCGCTGATTATTGGGCGATCGCTCACCGACAAAACCCGCACCGCTTTGGGACTTGAACCCAGCACGGTTTTTGTGCGACCCAATGCCCCGGTTGATACAGGCAAAGGCTATACCTTGGCCCAAAAGATGGTTGGTAAGGCTTGTGGTCTGCCCGGTGTGCGTCCTGGTACCTCATGCGAACCTTTAATGACCAGCGTCGGCTCCCAAGATACCACTGGCCCGATGACTCGTGATGAGCTGAAAGAGCTGGCTTGTCTGGGTTTCAGTGCTGACTTGGTGATGCAAAGCTTCTGTCATACCGCCGCCTATCCCAAGCCTGCCGATATCAAAACTCACCACGAATTACCCGACTTTATTTCCTCTCGCGGTGGGGTAGCTCTACGTCCGGGAGATGGCATTATTCACTCCTGGCTGAACCGGATGCTGCTACCGGACACCGTAGGTACCGGAGGTGACTCCCATACTCGCTTTCCCCTTGGCATTTCCTTCCCGGCGGGTTCTGGCTTAGTGGCCTTTGCTGCTGCCTTAGGCGTGATGCCCTTGGATATGCCTGAGTCTGTGTTGGTCCGCTTCAAGGGTGAACTGCAACCAGGCGTGACACTGCGCGACTTGGTGAATGCGATTCCTTATGTAGCGATCCAACAAGGGTTATTGACGGTTTCCAAGGAGAACAAGAAGAACATCTTCTCTGGACGGATCATGGAAATCGAAGGATTGCCCGACCTCAAGGTGGAGCAAGCCTTTGAGCTAACAGATGCGACTGCGGAGCGCTCCTGTGCGGGCTGCACGATCAAACTCAGTACTGAAACCGTGGCTGAGTACTTGCGGTCGAACGTGGCACTGCTGAAGAACATGGCGGCGCGTGGATACCAAGATGCTCGCACGATTATGCGGCGAGTCGCCAAGATGGAAGAGTGGCTAGCCAACCCAGCGCTAATGGAAGCGGATGCAGATGCTGAGTACGCCGCCATCATTGAGATTGACCTCAACGAAATCAAAGAACCGATCGTCGCTGCACCCAACGACCCAGACAATGTGAAGCTGCTGTCGGACGTGGCGGGAGACAAAATTGATGAGGTATTCATCGGTTCCTGCATGACCAATATTGGTCACTATCGCGCTGCTGCCAAAGTGCTAGAAGGTGCGCCTCCGGTGAATACTCGCCTGTGGGTTGCGCCTCCCACTCGGATGGATGAGCACCAACTGAAGGAAGAAGGGGTTTACAGTACCTTTGGGGTGGCAGGCGCTAGAACTGAGGTGCCTGGTTGCTCGCTGTGCATGGGGAACCAAGCCCGTGTGGCCGACAACACAACGGTCTTCTCGACTTCTACCCGCAATTTCAACAACCGCATGGGTAAAGGAGCGCAAGTCTATCTCGGCTCGGCGGAACTCGCTGCCGTCTGTGCCCTCCTCGGTCGGATTCCCTCGGTGCAGGAATACCTAGACATTGTGGCAAGCAAGATCAATCCGTTCGCAGACAATCTCTACCGCTACCTTAACTTTGACCAAATTGCTGGTTTTGAAGACGAAGGCCGCGTAATTCCCCTAGAGGAAATGCCCAGAATTGAAGACATCCTAGGTATGCCAACCGCCGCAGCACGTTAGTTAATAGTGCACTTTAGCAGGGAAAAATAATCTTAATAGCCTCTTCTCACTTAGCAGAAGGGGCTTTACTATTGCTAGCTAAATCTTGAGTTAGCATGGCCAGAAATGTCACCTGCTTGTTAGCCCCTATACCAAGAGGAGAAATGCTGTGAATACTAATGAGCTTTCGCAAGAGGTCAATGTTGTATATAACGCTTTTTCTCCGTTACTTGAGCTAACAGGGAATGATTTTGAGAATCTTTTAGTAGTAGACTTGGCCAAGATAGGCATAATTTGTGGGTTTAGTGATGGTGAATTTGACCATAAAGAACTGTATGTCTATTCACTAATGTTAGGGCTGGTGAGAAAAAGCCAAGACATTTTATCTGAACTATATTGGTGGGATTCTTCAAAAGAGGTAAGAGATGTTTACGAAAAAACAGTTTTGGATTTATTTGAGAGAGTAGCTGAAAATAATGCTTATGAATTTTATATACCCTCTGTAATCAGAAGTATTGACAAAAATAATGGAACTAATTTCTTTGATCCGTTCGTTAATGCCATGTACAGGTTTGCTCAAGTTATCGTCAAAGCAGATGGAACAGTTTCAGCAAAAGAAATAGAGTCATTAAAGTTAGTTTGGTACTTATTAAATAAAGAAGAGGATATTGAAATTCAAGAAGAGGAAGTCAGTCTTACTTCTGAATTTGAGGAAGAAAGTTTAGATGAGGTATTGAGCCACCTTAGCGAACTCATTGGCATGCAAAACGTGAAAGATGAAGTAGAAAGCTTAGCCAACTTCCTTAAGATTCAAAAGGTTCGGCTGGAAAGAGGAATGATAAAAACGCCTTTATCACTCCACGCTGTCTTTTGCGGGCCACCGGGAACTGGAAAGACTACAGTTGCACGATTACTTGGCAAAGTTTACAAAAGCTTAGGTTTACTAGATAAAGGACATCTTGTAGAAACTGATAGAGCAGGGTTAGTCGCTGGATATGTTGGACATACCGCGCTGAAAGTTAAAGAATTAGTAGATTCGGCTTTAGATGGTGTGCTTTTTATTGATGAAGCTTACACCCTAAAACCACATGAAGGAACTAATGACTTTGGTCAGGAAGCTATAGATACACTGCTTAAATATATGGAGGATTATAGAGACAGGCTGGTAGTAGTGGTTGCTGGCTATCCTGATGAAATGACTAGGTTTATAGAATCGAACCCTGGACTTAAGTCAAGATTTAACCGATATTTTTATTTTCAAAATTATACTCCTGATGAACTATTAGCAATGTTTGAGCAACGTTGCTTTAATAGTCACCTTCAGTTAACTAATGCAGCTAGAGAAAGCTTAAAAAACACGTTCAATATTCTATACACGAATAGAGACAGAATGTTTGGAAATGGAAGGTTAGTGAGAAATATTTTTGAGAAAGTTCTAGAAAAACAAGCTAATAGAATTGCTCGAATACCTTCAATTACAGATGCTCTATTAGCCACAATACAGCCGGAAGATATACCTTCTCTTGAAAGCCTAGGAATTCATCAACAGAAGCAAGCAACAATATCACCGCCTCAGCAAAACATTTTAGAATTGGCAAAGAAAGGTGATCCACAAGCGATCGCTGCTTTAATGAATCGCTCTCTCAAACCTAAAGGAATTACGGCTAAAGCAAACTTGAAGAATGATTGTTTGCAGGTAATGGTTGAGGCAGAGCAAGTTCCAGAGGTTCAGGCTATGGTATCCCTGATTCAGAAGGGTATGACCAGCTTAGGAGTTGAATCTATTGAAAGAGTAAGGTTATATGGACGGCGTAGAGGGGATGAATTACCGTCTTGGAGCCACGAATTTGACCTCGTTGCCAATCCATTCTCGTAGCTTTTTTACCAGCATTATGTATCTTGCTTTCCTCTTTCGATAACCATAGATACTACTTGCAAAATTAGCTTGAGATGCCGCTATCAAATGTCCCTAACTCCTCCACGCATCCATTGATTCACAGTGCCGCGATCGCTTTGGGCAGCAATTTAGGGAACTCGCAACAAGCTTTAGAATCAGCTTTAGTAGCACTAGACCAGACACCTGGCATTACGCTACAAGCGCGATCGCACTGGTATGTAACTGCCCCGGTTGGCCCGCCTCAACCCGATTTCCTCAATGGCTGTGCCCTGCTCACTACCACGCTGACCCCGCAAACATTACTCGCGACTTTATTAGAGATAGAACAGCAATTTGGACGAGTCAGACGGGAACGGTGGGGGCCGCGATCGCTCGACCTCGACTTGTTATTTTTTGATGATTTAATTTTGGAGACTGACACCCTCACCCTGCCACATCCCCGCATGAGCGAACGGGCCTTTGTGCTTGTACCTCTGGCCGAAATTGCCCCTGATTGGTTGGAGCCAGTTTCTCGAAAAGCGATCGCAGATTTGGTTCAGGCGGTAGACTGTTCAGGAGTGCGCCGATTGTGAGTCGAGTATCTTATGGGTTTTGGTTCCGAACCCCCACAGCTATTGAAGCAACGCCTCTTCTACCGAGGCCGCAAGTTTAACTTTGAAGTGAACACCCTACGTCTTCCCAACCGAGCGGTAGGAGATTGGGAATGTGTGCGGCACCCCGGTGGAGCACTGGCTGTCCCGGTCACTCCCGATGGCAAACTCATTTTGTTACGGCAATACCGTTTTGCCTTGAAGGGGCGAATTCTAGAGTTTCCAGCGGGCACCATTGAGCCTGACGAAGACCCAGCAGAAACGATTCGGCGCGAAATTGAGGAAGAAACTGGCTATCGCGCTGGTGCTTGGCGGAAGCTAGGAGAATTTTCCTTGGCTCCCGGCTACTCAGACGAGATTATCTACGCTTTTCTGGCCCAAGATTTAGAAAAGTTAGAGACGCCACCTGCCCAAGATGTCGATGAAGACATTGAACTGGTCTTGATGACTCCTGAGGAATTGGAGCAAGCAATTTTGGCGGGACAACCTGTCGATGCTAAGTCAATTTCTAGCTTCTTCTTAGCTCGCCCCTTTCTAACCTAGAGATTGTTAAAGCCTGAGCTAAATCTGACAGAGTTCAGTACAGTAGTACTGAAACACTTCCTTGCAGTTGTAGTAAGCCCGGATGTCTGATCTCATTTTGTTTTGGCACCGTCGTGATTTGCGAATCACAGACAATATTGGGTTGGCCCAAGCACGTCAGCAAAGCCCCAAAGTAATGGGTGTGTTCTGCCTCGACCCCCTTATTTTGGAGCGCAATGATGTTGCTCCCGCCAGAGTCACCTACATGATCGGCAGCTTGCGAGAACTACAAGCAAGTTATGCCCAGGCGGGAAGTGAATTATTGATTCTGCGAGCTGATCCCCGTGTCAGCATTCCTACTTTGGCAGCAGCTCTGAACGTTCAGGCTGTGTTTTGGAATTGGGATATAGAACCCTACGCTCGCCAACGCGATCGCGCTGTTCTAGAAGCGCTCCACGAAAAAGGCATTAAAGCGAGCAACTTCTGGGATCAACTTTTGCATGCGCCGGAGGATATTCGTTCAGGTTCGGGCAACCCTTACACGGTCTACACCCCCTTTTGGAGGAACTGGAGTAGTCGCCCCAAGGCTGAACCTGCAGAACGTCTACAGGGGGCAGTGGGTTTAACGCCAGAGGAAAAAGTAGCGGCTCAACAGGTCGGTGCGATCGCGCTCCCCACCGCTAAAGATTTAGGCTTTGTCTGGGAGAACGAACTGGTTTTGACGCCAGGGGAAACAGCAGCTCAAGAGCGACTGGAAGGATTTTGCGATCGCGCTTTGTCTAACTACGCCGAGCAACGCAATTTTCCTGCTGAAGACGGCACCTCGCAACTCAGCGCGGCACTTAAGTTTGGGGTGCTGGGGGTGCGTCATGTGTGGGCAGCCACTACAGCAGTGATGGAGCAAGCTCGCAGCGACGAAGCTAGAGACGGGGTGCAAACCTGGCGACAAGAACTGGCATGGCGCGAGTTTTACCAGCATGTCTTGTACTTCTTCCCGGAACTAGCTAATGGCCCTTATCGCCAACCCCTCAAAGATTTTCCTTGGCAAAACAACGACGACCACTTGCAAGCTTGGTGCGAAGGCAGAACTGGCTACCCGATCGTGGATGCAGCCATACGGCAGATGAACGAGACAGGCTGGATGCACAACCGTTGTCGCATGATTGTGGCTAACTTCTTAGTCAAAGATTTGATTATCAATTGGCAGGAAGGTGAGAAATACTTCATGCAAAAGCTGTTTGATGGCGATCTCTCGGCCAACAATGGGGGCTGGCAGTGGAGTGCTTCTAGTGGCATGGACCCCAAACCACTGCGGATTTTTAACCCTGCCAGCCAAGCCAAGAAATTTGACCCCGATGGCGCTTACATCCGCCATTGGCTCCCAGAACTGAGAAGCGTGGATACCGAAGATCTACTCAGCGGCAAGATTTTGCCTTTAGAGCGCGATCGCTGCGGCTATCCCGCTCCCGTTGTGGACCACAACAAACAACAAAGCTTATTCAAGCAACTCTATCAACAACAAAAAGCTGGCGTTGGGGTTGAAGCTTAGGCATATAAAGCTTTAATCCATTCCCACTCTCGGGCTAAGCCGTCTGCCAAGGACACTTGAGGTTGATAGCCCAGCAGTTTTTGTGCTTTAGAGACATCAGCGGCTGTATGGCGAGCATCTCCCATTGCCGCTCCAATGTGATTGCGTTTGATGGGTTGGCCCACCACTCGCTCCATAGTGTCGAGGACTTCGGCCAACACAACACGACTGCCTCCACCAATATTGAAGACCTCACCAATGGCTTCCGGAACGCTGCCTGCTGCTAAATTGGCAGCGATCGCATCAGCGACAAACGTGAAGTCGCGAGTTTGCTGGCCATCTCCGTAGACGGGAATCGCTTGGTCTTCCAAAACGGCCTTAAAGAACTTGTGAAAGGCCATATCCGGGCGTTGGCGAGGGCCATAAACCGTGAAGTAGCGCAAAGCGGTAACGGGCACCTCAAAGTTCTGATGATATAACCAACACAAACGCTCCGCCGCTAGCTTTGTAATGCCATAAGGGGAAACGGGTTGCGGGCAAATCGATTCGTAGGTGGGTAAAGTTTCGGCGTTGCCATACACAGATGAAGTGGAGGCAAAAACGAGCCGCTTCAGTTGCTTAGCGTCTTTTGCGGCTTCCAATAAAACTTGCGTGGCATTGATATTCCGCTCGGTGTAACTGCGAAAACCTTCGCCCCAACTAGCTCGGACCCCTGCCTGAGCCGCTTGGTGATAAACCACATCTACCCCATCCAGCAAGGCAGGCCAGTCTAAAGTTTGAATATCTCCTTCTACCAACCGAAAAGCAGAGTGGCTCTCGAAGGAAACAATATTTTTACGCTTCAGTGCAGGATCGTAATAATCATTGAACTGATCGACACCGATAACCTCATGTCCTTGGTTAAGCAGTGCCTCAGCTAAGTGAGAGCCAATAAATCCAGCAGCTCCTGTAACAATATGAATAGCCATATCTTTTAGGGGGTCTCAACAAATGACTTAACTTTCAACTATATCCAGACTCTATCTGGCATTTTATCCAGCCAATTCTAGCTCTATCCTGCGGCTAGCTTTTTAACTTTGTTGGTCAGCTTACGCCAGAAATTAGACTTTTGAGGAGTAGGTGCAGGTTGTTCTGGCTTTGGCTCATGCAAATAGCGGTAATGCTCCCAAATTTCCCAATAAGGACAACCGGGTTGGATGCGAATTCCTGCCCAGTGTATGTATTGCAGGGGTCGATTTACTTTTGAGTCGATCAGGTGATGGTCTTGAACAATGAAGTGAGGGCTACCTGCCCAGTTACCAGGGCCTTTCGGCTCTTGCTGGACAATATTGAGGCGACGCTGCACTCGCTTCAAGATCATGTAGTTAATAATGGGCTGATCGGAAGTCTTCTGAGAAAAGTCAAAATATTCCGGATGAGCGGCACATTCTGCAAAGTTGTTGTATAGATCTTCCTCGGAAAAGAAACCCTTTTTAGCGCCCCAAAAGCCTCCGTTAAACATACCTTTTAGGTCTTTTTCACTAAAGACTTGGTCTTCAATCACTTTTTGAGAAAAAACATTTTTGATTCCACCCGCATGCTGATAATCACAACAGATGAAATCATAATTAGCTAAATAATTCAGGTTGTCACTGATTTTCTCAAAAACAACAATATCGGTATCGATATACAGAAATTCCTCAAAAGGTCCAAACCAGCAAGCTTGTTTGCGAAATTGATTGGGTCTGGCAAAAAACTTTTCCCCAAAGGTTTGTTGGAGTTTGCTGGACAAGCGATCGATGAATTGCAAATCCTCGTAGAGCGTGACGCCATAGTCGCTGTTCAGCTTTGCTGCCACTGTATGATATTGATCGTCGTAGGGGATCATGACAATCGGTATCTCTGGATCATGCAGTCGGATGCTATTGAGCAAGGCGATCGCCTGACTCGTCACTTTGTCGTTTGCAACGATGTAAATGCCACGCTTCATCACTTTTTCCTCAACGAGCTAGTCCAAGTTTCTTCATGACCCGCTTTGTCAAACTCGGCGGCGCGTTGTAAAGCTTTGGTTTGCCTCTAAATTGAGGTTGATTTTCTGGTTCCTGCAAATATCGATAATGCAAGAAAATATCACGATAGGGAAAGTCTATATTTTCTCCATTACAAACTCGGTCGAAAAATTTAGAAGACAAGCCAATGTAATGTAGATAAGTTAGCTGTGCATTCTTGTCATACAAAACATGATTCTGGTCGACAAAATGGCTAGAGGTGATTGCGTTGCCAGAAATCTGGTCTTTTGGTAAATTCAATGCCAAGTTGTGAATGGGAATCTGCGATCGCATCACCAGATAATTCAATACAGATTGGTTAGGAGCAGACATATAGAGAATTTCTGATTCGCCCGCTTGCAATTGAGACACTAACCAAGCTCGTTGATCTTGATCTAATAATCCTCGTTTAGATGCATACATTCCAGCACAGAAAATTTCGGAGCGAATTCTAGATTCTGGAAAGACTTCGTTGAGTTTAGGCGATCGCAAATTATAAATATGATCAGGGCTCTTATACTGAAAATCGTAAACTACAAAATCATGAGTATCTAAAGCCCCAAAAACGTTTTGCAAAGAATTCATCACTAGCACATCAGCATCTAAGTAGATGAATCTGTCAAAAGGCGCTTCTGGATCAAAAGCACAATATCGTCGATTCATTCCTAGACGGTATACCCCTGAAATGCCCTGCTTTTGCCAAGTTTGAAGCGCAGTTGGATGAGCCGACCAAATATTTCTTGAAAAGTCTTCCCACCGAGAAAACAAATGAGGATCTTCTAGAAGCGTGACATTCTTTCTGGAGGCAATTTCTGCCCGCACTCGCTCAACTCGCTCATCATAAGCAATGATACAAACTGGTATCTCGCTACCAACATTAGCTTCAATGCTGTTTAAAAGAGCAACTAACTGGTTATACACCACGTCGTTAGCAAGGGTATAGATACCATCTACCATCGAACTCTCCACTCACGCTGGCTTGATTGTAATGCAGGGGCACTCATGTATCTTCCGCGATTTACGGTGAAATCCGTTAATCTACAGATCAAAATTCTGGTTGCTAACGAGCACGAGTCCTCTAAACCCTACTAACAAGAGCCTGAAATTGCAAACTGTCTAAGATGAATCACCCGTATTTTCAAGGATTCTTCTCAAAAACCTTAAGCGACTTTATAGTTTCTTTGCAGTGTGTCCTTTAGGCTGTTGGTTGGGCTTTCAGCTTCTAACTCAGATGGATACGCCCCTATTAAAATCAAGGACAGAAGCACGGCTTTTAGCAGATCCGCCGCTCTAGTCGTTCTCAAATTCCATGTAAGTTAAGGAAAGGAAAGATTAATGGCATCTCCTACTTGCTCATTATCCATACTGGCTGCGCGGACTGATGTTCCCTTCATGATGCACACCATTCCTCATTTAGTCAGGACTTGCAACTTTCCTTTCACTCAGCGCCTACTCGCCATTGATACAGCTCCCCTCTCTGGTGATAAAGTGGGTCGCCCCGGAATTGGTAGCCAGGAGGAGGTCCGAGCCAATTGTGATCAATTACTCAAGTCAGGGGTAGTTGATACGGTATCCGATATTGATTACTCGGAAGCCTACCATAACCGAGTGTATGCCAAACATTTTGGCCGTCGCATCCGCCAAACCCATAACTATAAGGGATATCCCATTCTAGGTACCCTATTCAAGATTGAGGAAGCTAAAACTGACTACGTCCTCCATTTTGATAGTGACATGATGCTTTACCAAGCTCCGGGATATAGCTGGATCGAGGAAGGCATGGAACTGATACAAAAACATCCTGAGATTATGGCCATTCGCCCGCTAGCAGGTCCACCGACAATGGATGGTAGCTTGTATCAGCAGGTGCCCTATGAGCGCGATCCCAATGGTTTTTATCGCTTCAAATTCTTCAGTAGCCGAGCTTACTTAATTAATGTCAAGCGTTTTGAGGAATTGCTACCATTACCTATTCTGTGGCGATCGTACAGAAACAACGTTCTCAACCAATTACCCAACACTGTTAAAACCACTCTTAATTATTTCACTGGCAAAAATGCTCTAGACTCCTGGGAAATTATGGTTTCCAAGAGAATTGAGAACACTACGTATGTGCGAGCTGTCATTGACTCTCCCAAGGCTTGGACTGTTCACCCGAAGGATCGGGGTCCAGAATTTATTGCAGCTCTACCCCAGCTAATTGAAAAGATTGAAGCAGGTTGGTACCCGCCAGAGCAAGCAGGGCACTACGACTTACAATTCAAGGCTTGGCTTTCATAGAAGAACTGTGTAGCTGTTACAGCAAAATCATTTCTATCTTTAGCAGGCATTCTGATTTTAAGGAAGCTACTATGCTCCTTTAAGGAGCCAACTCTAAATGGGAGGTTGAATTGTGCAACAAGGTATTTACGTAGTAGCAAACAATAATGTCTACGATCAGTTGGTTGCTTTGCTTAATAGTATTGAAGCCAACTACAGTCGAGACATACCGATTTGTGTAATTCCTTATAACAACGATATCGACTTGATTAAAAAAGAGATTGTCAAGAGAAAAAATGTCTCTTTATTTGAGAATCAAGCAATTATTGAGAAGTGGGAAAGATTTGTCAACAAGGTGCAAACCTTATACTATGACTATCCTCATAAAATAGGAAATAAGCAAAAGAAGGCTCAAAAAGTTCAACACAGTAGAAAATATTGTGCGTTTGATGGGGAGTTCGATAAATTTATTTTTATTGATTGCGATACGTTAGTTTTTCGTCCCCTCAATCACATCTTTCAAAAGCTGGATGACTACGATTTCATAGTGCATGATTTTCAAAGAAAGACTTCTAGCAACAAAAACACGATTGATAGTTTTATAGAAGTTTTCCAAGATTCGTATGGATCGACAGATGTCCTCTCACGCTACTTTCACTGTAGTGGTTTCTGGGGGGCGAAGCGAGGTGCGATCACAGAGCTTGACCTAGAAGTGTTTCTTCAGGATTTGGCATCTGGTGAAATCAGAATTTTTGGAGACAAGCTGAGTGAGCAACGTCTGCTTAATTATATGACTTTAAAGAAGCTATTTAAGCCTTACAATTTAACGTTTGATGGTGATTCAGAATATTGCACAGGAGTATGTGTTACCTCCAAACATTTTGAGGAAAAGCAAAATATTTTGTACGACAAAGGCAAAAGACTAACCTACTTACATTACATGGGAGTTAGTAATGAGCTTTTTGGTCAACTCTGTGAATGGCAAAAAAGTAAAATTCCGTTCAAGAATGCACTCTTGCCGATTACAGACAAGCTGTTTGATCGCAAGATTAGCAGCATTCCATACAAGGATGTATTTGTACATTACAGATTTCTTCATGAGGCATGAGGAAGTGAAGCTAAAAAAGAACAGGTCATTGGCGTAAAAAACTACAATGACCTGCTCTCTCAAAAAGCTATTCTTATCGGAAAACAGGATGATTTAGTAATAGTGCACAGAAGCCTTTAGCTATTACAGGCTTACACCTTAGCTTCTTCTTCAAGAGACTCTAAGGTTTGCAGTAGTTTAACGGCTGAATAGTAAGCCTCTTCAGTCAGTTCACTCGCTTCTTCTGAGTTTTCTGCCATTCCATCAACAACCAGCTTTAGAGAACCAATCATGGAATTCAGGCGGCTGCGAATTTCGTAAGAGGTTTTAGAGACAGCAGTATGTTTGCTGAGTTTAAGCGCTTCTTGCGTGTCTTCCGAAAACTGCATCAAGCATAGGCGCGCATAATAGCCACCTTGCTTCAACAGTTCCTCATGGGAGCCCAGCTCTACAACAGAGCCTTTGTCCATCACTGCAATTTGGTCAGCCTTCTGCACCGTAGAGAGACGGTGAGCGATGACAATCGTGGTGCGATCGCGGCTTAATTCATCAATAGCTTGCTGTACAAGGCGCTCTGATACTGTATCCAAGGCGCTAGTAGCTTCATCCAAGACCAAAATCTCTGGGTTCCGCAGTAAAGCCCGAGCAATCGCGAGCCGTTGGCGCTGACCGCCAGAGAGCAAAATGCCGCGATCGCCAAGAGGCGTATCAAAGCCTTGAGGTAGCTGCAAAATAAACTCGTGAGCATTAGATCGCTTGGCCGCCTCAATGACATCCTCGTCAGTGGCATCTGCTTTGCCGTAGGCAATATTGTTGCGAACTGAATCGTTAAATAAGAAGGTGTCTTGACTGACGATTCCCATTGACTGTCGGAGCGATCGGAGGTTGAACTCTCGCAAATCTTGGTCGTCTAGTGTAATGCGGCCTTCGGTGGGATCGTAGAACCGAGGTAGCAAATCGACAAGCGTTGATTTACCTGCACCTGAGGCTCCTACCAAGGCTAAGGTAGTTCCTCTGGGAACCCAGAGATCTACATTTTTGAGTACCAAGCTGCTGCGGCTTGGATAGCCAAATGATACATTCTCAAACCGAATCCCTTTCTCCAGTTTGCTGTAGAGTAACGAGCCATTCTTCATGAATGGTTTGTTGTCACGACGCAGAAAATCACTCACACTTTCAACACTCGCCGAAGCATTGGCAAATCCATTGCGAGCGCCGTTTAATTGACCAACGACGGGGAGTAATCGAAAGAGGATAAAGAGATAGGTTAGTAATACAGCGGAGACCGCTTCTAGCTGTTGAAAGAAGAAGGTTCGACCTAGAAATAGAATGGTTAAAACAGCGATGATGCCAGACATTTCATTGACTGGTGCGATCGCTGAAGAGTTAGCTTGAGATTGGAATTCGGCCTTCTCTCGGACTAGAATTAAGTCTTCTAATTGTTTGTATTCTTTTTCTTCATTGCCAGCAGCTTTAATCAGTCGAATCCCTGTCAGGATATCTATGAGGCGACTCGTGTAAATACGGGCAATCTCAGTTAAGGTACGACCAAACTCTTTAGATCGGCGGATCCAAAATTGATTAACTAAAATAACTAGTGAAAGCAGGAACGTAGAAGCTAGGGTCAGTTCCCAAGATATTGATAAGAGAATGCCAACAAATACTAAAATAGTAGTAGTTGTTGAAATAAGCTGAAAGATAATTTGAACTGAGCGAGCAGTTCGGCTAACCTCGTTACCAATTCGGTTAGTAATGTCCCCAACCTTAATTCGGCTATAGAAATCCAGATCGACTTCTAAGAGAATTCTTAGCCCTTCTTTTCTCAAATCATTCACTAACAATCTAGCTAAATGACCTGAGGATAGAGAATTGATGTATCCAATTACATTCTTGAGACCAATAGCAAATAGAATTGCTCCCAACATTAAAATCAGACGATATTGTTCAGGTGCGCCACTGAACATGCCCATAATTTTTTGAATTACGGGTGGTCCGCCTTGCAGAACTACGTCTTGGCCTAGAAAACTCAAGACTACGGGCACAATTAGAGTCGTGCTGACACCATTAAACAGGGCTCCAGAAAAACCCAATACTATGGTGATGACATTCCAAAGTGGGTATCGGAGAGCGTACTTTATCAGTAGTTGATTGGGAGACATTCAGTGTTTCTTGTTTGTTTCCTGCTAATGGTTTCTAACTAGTAGCAAATAAACTTAGTGTTTTTAATAACTAAAGTTACTATTATTGCATTAAAAGTCGTCCTCAAATTTTTTACAATATATTTTTATTATCGAAACCTCCCAGCTTTTGACCCTCATTGGTTTATAAGATTTAGTTTATTCCGCTATATGTTAGTCAATCTATTTCAGTGATTAGATACGTTCTAGGTATTGCTTTACGTAGTCTTTAAGGCTTTGTAAATATTATGTAAAGTTAAATGAACACCAGCGGTTTGTCCTTGAACGGAGTAAAAGCATTGGCATCAAAGCGGTAGAGGCTGGCAGGGCGTCCTGCTCCCCGTGACACTTTGATGCCAGTGTCATGGAGGAAGCCAAGCTTGAGTAAACGAGAGCGAAAATTGGAGTAGTCTGAAAAATTTTCTCCCAGCACGGTTGTGTAGAGTTGATAGAGGTCGTTGAGTGTAAATACGTCTGGTAGCACCTCAAAAGCTACTGGGCTGTATTCCAATTTGTTGCGCAGTCGTTGATATCCATATTTCAGAATTTGGTTGTGATCGAAGGCTAGTTGGGGTGCTTGTTCGAGCGGATACCAAGCAATGCCACTCACCCCATTAGCGATCAGTTCAGCATCTTCAAACCGTACTAGGGCAAAGTAGCTGACTGAGAGGTAACGCACTCCATAACTGTCAGGTGATTCTCTAGGATCGCGACCTGGTTCTCCAAAGGTGTAGAGCTGTTCTAGGTAAAGGTTCCTGACACGAATTTTTTCGGCCAGAATTCGATAGGCAGCGTCCTCTAAAGATTCTCCTTGCCGCACTAAGGTTCCTGGCAAACACCATTGGCCGAGGAAAGGTTCCTCTTGGCGCATTACTAATAAGGCTAGCAGCCGATTCTGAGCTGTATCGACTGAAAAAATGACGTTGTCTACTCCAACTTTGAAGTCCGCCAATGCTGGTTGGGCTACCGGATCTGCACTCTTTTTGGGGCGGTTTCCTGGCATGCGTACAATTGCTCTTGATGAATATAAGCTTCAACGGTCGGGGATAATGCTTCTGCGTGGCCTGCTTCCCGATAGGCGGTGGAAGAAATGGCAGGTCCAGTCAAATTAGCGATCGCAATTTTGGCACCAAGCTGCCTCAACTCCGCCAAATCATTATCCTTTAGAGGGTAACCTGGGCGAGGAATAACCAACAGCTTGACTTGTTGCAGTAGGTCTTCTACTCGGTACCAAGTGGGCAGTTGGGCAACTAAATCTGCACCGATTGTAAAGGTGAGGTGGGCATCAGGCCATTGCTGCTGCGCCTGTTGAACGGTGATTAAAGCACGAGAACTGCTGAGTTCTGGGTGCAAGCTGATATTGCGTCGTGGCGGTTCAATATCTTGAATCAAGAGCTGGAGCATAGCGCTTCGATGCTCTAGAGGCGTTTGATGAGATTTGAAAGGATTATTAGAAGCCCAGACGGCCACATAGTCGAACTGTTGAGATAACCAACCCAGGATGGCTTGATGTCCGGCGGTGGGTGGATCAGCACTGGTGCCAAAGAGCGCAATGTTCGGCATAGGTTAAGTTGCCAACGGGATAGGTGAGTTGTAAGAACAGGCAAGTTGACGGAGAGAATCTAATCGTTACGGTCGAGCGTGGCGGGTTTGATCCGTTAGCTCTAGGAGGGGAGCGGAAATTTCTAGAGGTGGGGGTGATGGGCACTGGAGGCGACGTAACTCGGCGGGCAAACTCGCGACAGAGGCGCTGGTGCGCTCTACGATCGCCTCTAAGGATTCGAGTGACTGCAAGCGCTCCCCTTGTTTAAAGACGGGTTGTAACAACGGTTGTTCATGATTAGGCATTTCTGTGATCAACCCTAAGCGATCGCTGTGGATTTGTCCGTGTTCAAAGCAGCGAAAAATTTGCTTGCGTCCAGGATAAGTTAGCTTACCGCTAGCCTCTTTCATAACTGGCCGACCATCCAGTTCGACGAGCTTATAAACTCCATTGACAGGCTCTCCAGTGACTAAGCGGGTGCCTAAACCGTAGCCATCAATGCAAGCACCTGCGGCTCGTAATTCTGCAATTTTCCACTCATCTAGATCTCCGCTGGCAAAAATGGGTACGCCCGGAAGCCGCGATCGCACTTGCTGAGAAAGGGTAACCAAATCTCCAGAGTCAATTCGTACCCCTTCTAACGTCAGGGTGCCAGCTTCGACTTGCTGAGCGAGTTGATCGGCAGCGGCGATCGTGTTGTAAGTGTCAATTAACAAAGGAGCCCCCGGAAAGTAGCGGTGAAAGGCCGTAAACGCTTCCATTTCGCTTCCTTGGAGGGTTGCCAAAGCCATGACTAAGGAATGAGCCATCGTCCCAGCGGGTTGACGACCGAGCTGGAGGGCCGCCAGCACATTAGAAGTAGCATCTAACCCAGCAGCTAAAGCGGCTCTTGCCGCCCAGAGTGCTGCCTGAGGGCTAAAAGCCCGACGAGTACCAAATTCCAATAGCACCGCTTGTGGACCCGCCGCATCTCGCAGCCGGGCGGCGCGAGTGGCAATGAGTGTTTGGTAATTCAGCACATTTAAGAGATAGGTTTCCACAATTTGGGCTTGCCACAAGGGAGCTTCTACCCTTAAAAGCGGTTCGTTAGCAAAAACAACGGTCCCTTCTGGGACAGCCCAGACATCTCCGGTAAAGCGGGCAGTTTCTAGTAGGGTCCAGAAGCGATCGGGAGCTTGGCTAAAAATTTCACTGGCTTTTAGGGCTGCAATTTGTGTCGGACTAAATTTGAGCTTCTCTAAGTACTCCAATGCTTGCGCCAAACCCATCGCCACCAAATAGCCAAAATTTTCTGGCAAGCGTCGCACAGTGAGCTCAAAACTAGCCCGACGTTGCTCAATGCTTTCTCCGACATAGCAAGCCGACATAGTGAGCTGGTAAAGATCGGTCAGCAAACTATAATCTTCTGGCTGTAGCGTTAGTTCTAAATGGGTCACATTTTCTCCTAGACCAGCAAAATTTTCAGGTTTGATCTTTTGCCAAGGCAGCAACTCTACAACCAACCTCCTAAGTTGCCTCAACTCAGCAATTTAGCCATTTTTTTCAACACCTTTCCCCAACGAGTTGCTAATTGGCGTGTCAGTTACGGCATTCAAGGTGCTTCTACCACGACTATTCTTGTCGTCCCAGAGCCTTTGTTCTAATTATAGTCAAACTTACCAAAATTAGATAAAGCTTCTGCTAAGGTTTCACTGATTTTGTCAAAATTGCATGATAGGAGTGGTCTGCAAGCAGTGAGGTAAAGCTCTTGCCTATTAGCCAGCAAGCTATCCGTACTCAGAATGCTCTATAGATTTAACCCACTAAGTTATAGTGATTTTTTGCAAAACTAAGCGGTTAGCTTAGCTCAAAAATAATAAAAATTTGGTGCTGCGCTTAGCGGTCGGGTTGACGAATTAGTAATTCTGTCTCTGGAAGAGCTCAAAAGTATGAGGGCGATCGCCCTGGCTTGTACCCAAAGAAGTTCTCACTAGCTGTTTAAAAGTAAAGCAGTATCAAGAAGGGTAAATGCTGCTCCAATTAAGCTAAAGAATTATACAAATTTCAACTCGTTCTAGAAGAGTTGAAGATAATAAAAGTATCAGGTTACACAGCTTAGTTTAGGTCGAGTCACTACTCACTAATCTTGAGAGAAACCTTATGAAATTACGTACCGCCTTCAATGATTTAATTCAGTTTATTTTTGGTGCGGTGAATCGGATCTTTAGCCCTACTGACGATGAGTATCCTGCAACAGGTCTCCAGCCTTTTGAAGGAGATGTGAGATCCAGTCGGTCTCATGATTGGTAGTTAATTGGGTGCTTAGCGGTTCTGCACTATCTGAGGGGCTAAATGCAACCTTAGTTAGTGCAATCCTAAGTTGCTTGAGTACTGTTGCTAGTTATCTGAATTGGCTCGTGGTTTTACTCGTAAATATCTTTGACTCGGTGAAGTATTTCCTTATTCTTCGCCGAGTTTAATCATGAGTATCCAGATTTGATCTGTTAAACTTTTTGCTGTTTTGTTGCGATCGCTAACTTAGTTCATTAGCTTATCTAAAATGGTTAGTCCGCTAAGATTTCTTGAGTGCAGTTGCCATTGGAATCCCACTGTAGTTCTGCTATTAGCAGAGCGCTGACCCCGATTACAACTCCAGTCAGCAAAAATTGCCAAGCTGCAAAGTAAGGCAGGATGAAGATGCCAAGCAAATGAATGAGCGCAACTAAGATGAAGGCTCGCGATCGCATCCGCCAACCTGTCCCCAAATAACCCACTGCGTTTAATCCTAGCCATAGGGGGCAAAGCTGCAACAACATGTCACCCCAGCCCCAAAAGATGCTGAGGTCAGTAACTACTACACCACCGAGCATTAACCAAGCCCACCAGCGCAACACCCACTTGAAATGCTCAAATCGGCTCCAGGGTTCTGTTAATAGATGCATACCCAGAGTGCCGAATACCGTTAAGGCGGACCACCAAATAGCTTGCAAACTCCAACTGATAGGTAGAAATTGAGCCGTTGCAAAGATGGCGATCGAAATAACTCCCCAAAGCAAACACGCTTGATCGATGCGCGTATAAAAAGTGGAAATGATGGTTTTATCACCTACCTGCCAATGAATTCTCCACAAACCAGGTAAGTCTTCAATGGCAAATGCAGATTCTTTAGAGCGCAGTAAAGGAATATCAAGATTAAAAAAATCTAGATTAATCGGGCTAACTAAATTCATTGACTTCAATAAGGTGATTGATAAAAGGCGATTGAAAATAAAATGATGTCGTTCCTTGAGTCGGAACGCTACAATCATCTCTCCTCATGTATCGCCTTTAATCTATCGACAGAAGCGGTTTAACTGATCCGAGAGTCTGTCAACAGAAGTAGCTGAAGTCGTTAGCTTTTACTTTAGATTAATGACTGTAATCTCTAGATCTAGCTTGGAATAGAACTAAAGACTGATAGTTTATGCTGACTGAAAGATTAAAACTGTATCTGTTTTTACGCTTAAATCTGGTTCAGGCTTGACTCTTTAAAAATATCAAACAGGTGCTTATTTTTTGATAGAAACTTAACAAATGATTTGAAGCGCCAATTATCAAAGTGGCTAAATATACCTAAATAATTAGCTCAGTCAAAGAATTTTGCTTAATAAAAAACTTAATGCTCCACTGGCAATGGGGACCGTTAAGTTATCGATTCCGAACTTGGAAAAAGCTTCTAAGCCAGCGGCAACTATGGCAACGGCCAAAGGAATGCACCAAGTTTGCCAAGTGTTGCCTTGGACTCCAAACAAAATGGCGCTGCTGACCACGTAGCTCACACCTGCCATCGTCAATGAGCCTTCCCAGCTTTTTTGCATATCCCAAAGCTGGTAAGGGTGGCGACCAAAACGGCGACCAATTAAAGCTGCTAGCCCATCTCCCCAAGTCATCACCAAGATGCCAAGAGCCGCGTATTGAGGCTGGTGTATAGGCCAGAACCAAGCAATCAACACCCCAATGCTAATGGCATAAAAAAAGGTGCCCCAGCTTTTACGACCCACACTGTTCATGCTTGCCAAAATCGGGATGTAATAGGAAGTAAAGGCGATCGCGCTAGCCAAGACAGAAGCCGTAATGCCCATCCAGGCGGGAATCTGGAGCCACCAAGCCAGCAAAATGACATTGCCCACGCCGATATGGACGACTTTCCGGACGATCTCTGCGTCAGTCTCTGTATAACGACCTAGCCACTCTGCCAAGAGCACAACACAACTGAGCCAGATGCCGACAACAGTTAACTGGACCCAAAAGCTGGGTGGAGAAACAAGGCTGAAGACTTCAGTTAGCAAAGCGAGAACACAGGGTAGGGGTGCTTTCTCACTTTATTAGATCTTGATTAGATCTTGGCTTGGATCTAATTGCTACGGCCAGGAGTGCGATCGCTAGTTGCGCCCTTAGCCACGGCTCCAGCTTCTGTTCTGTATACTGAGCTTTAAGTTTCCTTGATTTTTTACATAGCAGGTCAGTCTCCTTCAATCCAGATTTTTGAAGGCATTTTTAAGTAACGGAAGAGAGTATGAAAGTCGCGATCGCAGGTGCCACAGGTTTTGTCGGCAGTCGTCTAGTCGAGCGTTTACAGGCGGAAGGCCATCAAATTGTCGCTTTCAGCCGTAGCCGTGAGCGAGCCGAACAATTGTTTCCTCGCACCGTTTTCTCAAATGTAGAAGTTGTTCCCTACACTCCTACTACTCCGGGCGCTTGGCAGCAGGCCGTGGCAGGTTGTGATGGCGTGGTGAATTTGGCTGGGGAAGCGATCGCGGACGGCAGATGGACTGAATCCCGCAAACAAGAAATTTTGAGCAGTCGCCAACTTAGCACCCAAAACATCGTGGCGGCGATCAACCAAGCCAACCCGAAACCAACCGTATTAGTCAACGCTTCAGCAGTGGGCTATTACGGCACGAGTGAAACCGCTACCTTTGACGAAACCAGTGCGGCTGGCAAAGATTTTTTGGCGCAAGTTTGCCAAACCTGGGAAGCGGAAGCCCAAAAAGTTAAGGATAGCGGCACCCGCTTGGTGATTGTGCGGACTGGCATTGTTTTAGGAATGGGAGGCGCACTAGCCAAAATGCTACCTCCGTTCAAGCTGTTCGCAGGTGGGCCGATTGGTAGTGGTCGGCAATGGTTTTCTTGGATTCACCGCGAAGACTTGGTCAGCCTAATTCTGCAAGCACTGACCCAAACCGACATGCAAGGGGTGTATAACGGTACCGCTCCTAACCCAGTCCGTATGGCTGAGTTTTGCCATGTATTAGGCGAGGTGCTGAATCGCCCTTCCTGGTTGCCAGTCCCGGATTTTGCCTTAGAAGCACTGCTAGGAGATGGAGCCAAAGTCGTCCTAGAAGGTCAGCAGGTACTACCAAAGCACACCCTCGCCGATGGCTTGCAATATCAATACCCCACGGTGAAACAAGCGCTCTCAGAAATCTTGGCGGCTGGCTAGAACGAGAATTGGCAATAGGGATAGGCGTAGTGAGGAAGGACGGCGATCGCACCTCACCTCACTGCCTCTATCTTCAAGCAACCCTGTAGTATGTGAAATGGAGCCTGCTCTCTACACAAATGACGCTTGCTCTGAAGCTGCCTGACCCAGTTTAATGAGTTCTCTGCTCGCGATCGCACCTAAGTTTTATGACTGCCACCACTGATTTTCTCGGCCATCTCAACCCCTCTCAAAGACAAGCCGTGGAACATTTCTGCGGGCCACTTTTGGTGGTGGCGGGAGCAGGATCAGGCAAAACCCGCGCCTTGACCTACCGGATCGCAAATTTGGTGCTGACCCACCGAGTAGATCCAGAAAGCATCTTGGCGGTGACTTTTACCAACAAAGCAGCCAAGGAAATGAAGGAGCGGATTGAGCGCTTGTTTGCCGAGCGGCAAGCGTTGGATGAATTTGGCAAGCCCTTTCATTTGCTCGCGCCTTACGAACAAAAGCAACTGCGATCGCGGGTCTACAAAAACATCACCAAAGAATTGTGGATTGGCACCTTCCATGCGTTGTGTTGTCGGATTCTGCGGTTTGACGTTGATAAGTATCAAGACAGTAATGGTCGTCAGTGGACCAAGAACTTCTCAATCTTTGACGAATCGGACGCGCAGAGCTTGGTCAAGGATATTGTCCAAAACAAGTTGAATTTGGATGACAAAAAGTTCGACCCGCGATCGGTGCGCTATGCCATTAGCAATGCCAAAAACGAAGGCTTGTCGCCACAAGAATTGGAGCAACAGCAGCCCAACTTTAGAGGTCGGGTGATTGCTAATGTCTATAGCTGCTATCAAGATGCCCTAGCCGCCAACAACGCCCTAGACTTTGACGACCTGATTTTGTTGCCCGTGCAACTGTTTAAGCAGAATGAGCAGGTGCTAGCTTACTGGCACAAGCGGTTTCGCCACATTTTGGTCGATGAGTACCAAGACACCAACCGCACCCAGTACGACTTAGTGCGCTTACTCGTAACAAACGGCGCAGAGTCGCGCGACTTTAAGAGCTGGGATTACCGTTCAATTTTTGTCGTGGGGGACGCCGACCAGTCGATCTATTCTTTCCGTAAAGCCGACTTCAAAATCTTGATGGGCTTTCAGGATGACTTTGGCGATCGCCTCCCCGACGACGACACTCGGACGATGGTGAAGCTGGAGGAGAATTACCGCTCCACTGAAAACATTCTCCAAGCGGCCAACGAACTGATCGAGAACAACACGGAGCGGATCGACAAAGTTCTGAAGCCGACTCGCGGTAGTGGCGAAACCATTTTCTGTCATCGCTCTGACGATGAAACCGCTGAAGCCGAGTTTGCGGTTCACCAAATCCGCACCCTAGAACGCCAGAACCCCGAACTCAATTGGGGCTGTTTTGCTATTCTCTACCGC
Organism: Trichocoleus sp. FACHB-591; assembly: GCF_014695845.1. Classification (NCBI taxonomy): domain Bacteria; kingdom Bacillati; phylum Cyanobacteriota; class Cyanophyceae; order Leptolyngbyales; family Trichocoleusaceae; genus Trichocoleus; species Trichocoleus sp. FACHB-591. The sequence goes on along the minus strand of NZ_JACJPA010000114.1, from coordinate 126,262 downwards.
ACTAATGCCCAATCCCGCGCCTTTGAGGAATCGCTGGTGCGTTGGGGAGTGCCCTACAAAGTCGTGGGTGGTCTCAAGTTCTACGATCGCAGAGAGATTAAAGATGTCTTGGCCTACCTGAGAGCGATCGCCAATCCCGCTGACACCGTTAGTTTGCTGCGCGTGATCAACACCCCCCGGCGTGGCGTGGGCAAAACCACGATCGACTCTCTAACTAATGCCGCGCAACAACTGGGTGTACCGCTCTGGGAAATCTTGCAAGACGACACTTCAGTTAAAACCTTGGCGGGTCGCTCTGCAAAAGGTGTCCTCAACTTTGCCAGTATCATCCAAACTTGGCGAGAGAAACTAGAAACCATCCCTGCCACAGAGATTGTCCAAGGCGTGCTGGAAGACTCTGGCTATATCCAAGACTTGCAGAACCAAGGCACGGATGAAGCCCTCGATCGCGTGCAAAACGTCCAGGAGCTTTACAACGCGGTGCGGCAATTTGAGGAAGATAACGAAGACAAAAGCTTATCAGGTTTCCTAGCCAACGCCTCTCTCGCCTCTGACTTGGATGACCTAAAAGAAGATGACGCCCGCGTTTCCCTAATGACGCTGCACTCCTCGAAGGGATTGGAGTTTCCAGTGGTGTTTCTGGTGGGTTTAGAGCAAGGCTTGTTCCCCAACTTCCGATCGCTCGAAGACCCGACGGCTTTAGAAGAGGAACGGCGGCTTTGCTACGTCGGCATCACTCGTGCCCAAGAGCGGTTGTTCATTAGCCACGCGCGGGAACGTCGCCTCTATGGTTCACGCGAACCTGCTAGTCCCTCGCTATTTCTAGCTGAGTTGCCTAGGGAGTTACTTACCAGCAACGTTGCTACGGCCATCCCCACACGGATGACTCAGGGAATTGCTGCGGCTAAACGCGAAGGCGTTGCTGTCGGCTCCGTTCGGCCCAATAGCCATGAAGATGACTGGACTGTGGGCGATCGCATTGTGCATAAAGCTTTCGGCGTGGGCCAAGTCACACACATCTTTGGCAAAGGGGACAAAATCTGCCTCGCCATTAAGTTTCCGGGTTTAGGCCAGAAAATTATTGACCCAAAGGTCACAGTGTTGCAGCGCGTAGAATAATTCAATTCAATCGGAGGCACCTAAATAGGATGGCAAAGCATACACAAGCCCATATGGCCAAGACCTTGGAGAAGAACAGAGCCGAGGCTTGGAAGGATATGACGAAGCGCCAGATGGAATACTACATGGGCGCTAAACTTTTGGAGATTGGGGTGAACCCAAAGTCAGCTATTTACCGCTGGTCTATGGAGGACAAGGGGAATAGCGAGGAATGGACCTATAGCGCCTATTGGGGTGACTCGAAGGAAAAGCTGGAGCAGCAGGAAGCTCAAGGTAGCTAAATAGGTTGAGTCTTTGGCTTGGTTGGTGCTGCATCCCGTCAGATTTTGCAGAACCGCGCCTTTGGGGGCGCTTGCCCCCAAGCCCCCACTGAGAGACGGTTGCGTCCCTCAGACTCCCTCCAAAAGGGGCACAAATGTTTGGTGCATTAGGTTGATTTGTATTAGTGATGAGGTTGTTGTACTCTTAGAAAGACCGATCGGTCTTTTTTAAGGACTGCTGTATGGCTAAAGCTGACGAAACTAGAGCCAAGATTCTGCAAGAGGCGGCGACTCTGTTTAATCAGCAGGGCTACGCGGGTTCGTCGATGTCGGACATCATGCAGGCGACAGGGTTACAAAAAGGAGGGATTTACAACCATTTCACGAGTAAGCAGGCTCTGGCTTTAGAGGCTTTTGACTTTGCTTTTCAGAGGTGCCAAGAACGGTTTCGCATTGCTCTGGCGACAAAGCAGCATGCTATAGAACGATTGCAAGCGATTTTGGGTGTCTTTTACAGTTTTATCAAAGACCCGCCGATCGCGGGAGGTTGCCCAATTCTCAATACGGCGATCGAGAGTGATGATGCCAATCCTGCATTGCGCGATCGCGCTCAAGCAGCGATGAATACTTTACGCAATTCGATTCGACGCACTGTGGAGCGGGGAATTGCCAGGGGTGAAATTCGGCCTACGGTTGAGGCGGATACCGTAGCAACGGTGATGATTTCTACTTTGGAAGGAGCCCTAATGATGAGCAAGCTCTATGACGATCCAGTGCATTTGCAGCGATCGATCGCGCATCTAAATGATTACCTTTGCGATCGCTTACAACCACCATCAATTTAGCGGGTTAAACGAAGGGTTATTTTTTTGAAGTTCTACAGACCGATCGGTCGGAATTTATCCTTCTAGGAGTTTTTAATGCTGAAGTTCTACTATGCTCCCCTCTCACCTAATGCGCGTCGAGTCTGGTTGACGCTGTTAGAAAAACAGATTCCATTTGAGCCTGTGCTGATGCAGTTGAATGGAGACCAATTCCAACCGGAGTTTGCCGCGATTAATCCTTTCCATCACATTCCTGTAGTGCTGGATGAAGGGGTGAGAGTCTTGGAATCTTTGGCAATTCTGGATTACCTAGAAGCTAAATACCCTCAACCTGCTCTGCTGCCAACTGAGCCACAGGCGATCGCCACAGTACGGATGGCCCAGATGGTGATGACGAACGAATTGGGACCAGCAGTGTTTGGATTGGTTGTGCAGCCCGAAGAACCAAAGCAGCTCGAACGAATTCAACTTCAAGTAGCGCAAGGATTGAGTTTTCTTAACGAGTTGTTGGGCGATCGCCCCTACTTTGGTAGCGACCAATTGACTTTGGGCGATGTTGTCGCAGGAGTTGTGGTGTCTCTGTTGCCTTATGTGCAAGTTGACTTAGTGAGCTACCCAGCCCTCAAAGCTTGGTCGGAGCGGTTGATGGCACGAGAGGCTTGGCAAAAAACACAACCCAACCCACAGCAGTTTGAGGAATTTAGGCGGCGAGTCAAGATCATTGCCAAACAACGGTTGCGCCATTACTTGCAGGGTAGACGACGCGATAAAGCGATCGCCCCTGGTTCTTAGTTCTAGTTGCTACGAGCTGAACCACGGCTGAGGATACCGCTGAGTGACCTGCCTTAGGAAAGAGGGACGCCCGCTTGGATTTATCTACGCTGTGATCAGAATGGGGAAAATAAATGAGTTATTTACTAATCATTGTGCTGCTCGCTTGGGGTGCGGTTTACCTATTTGCCAGACAGGCAGGTAAGAGTGATGCACCTAAATAATCTGATTGAGCGGTTGGCTGAATCGTGATGTGAAAGCAATGATCAGGAAAGTCGGATTGTGGCTGCTCTGGATTGGCTTTATTGCCTATGCTTTGTTCTTAGCTCCCCCCTGGCAGCCTGACGTAGGCCGCTTACAAAACTTCTTGGCGGGAAACTGGACAGATCTGAACGCTTGGGTCGTGGCAGTGTTCAGTCTGATTGGCATGTGGGTGATGATCTATAGCTGCCTCATATTTGCCGATGGCCGTATGCAAAAGCTTCCTGCTTGGCCGTTTGTCCTAGGTTCTCTGGGAACCGGAGTGTTGGGTTTAATTCCTTATTTGGCGTTGCGAGAGCCAAACCAACATTTTTCGGGGCCTAAAGATGGCTGGCTCAAGTTTTGGGATTCACGCCGCACTGGTTGGTTGATCAGCATAAGCACGATCGCCTTTATTGCCTATGGCATTCTATTGGGTGATTGGGGTGGGTTTGTGCAGGAGTTTCAAACCAGCCGCTTCATTCACCTAATGAGTTTGGCGTTTTGCCTTTTCGGTCTGTTGTGGCCGACCTTGCTAGGAGACGACATGGCCCGTCGGGGCTTAAAGGAGCCAGGCTTGTTTTGGACTGTAGCTTTAATTCCGCTATTTGGGCCACTGGCTTATCTTTGCTTCCGCCCACCGCTACCAAACGATTAAAAGTTAGATAACAGATAAAAGTCTAAGCTCGACTGATTCTGGCTTTGGGCCTGCCTGCTTTTATGCCTAAAGAGAGATCTTTAATAATTCTTTGAAAACTCCTGATAATATTTCGGGCTCTCGTGATTTTGTCTGGGAATTACTAATTAAAGCTGTTTTATCAAGGTAGGCGAGTTGTGAGCCAAGCTAATGCTGGTCCGAAATCTTGTGCTTGCTACAACCTCTCGCCCTGTGGTGCAGCAGAGGCTGGCAGATTGTTTCTGTGGCTTCCTGTACCGCACACCCTAAAAAAAATCGTGCCCTATTTGCAGGCAGCAAACTTCAGTTGCGATCTGATGCCAGAGCGGCATGGCTTGAGTATTGCTTGTGCGCCTGGGCAAACCCAGGAGTTAGCCAAAAATATCGGCGAGTTGCTGACTCCGCGAGAGTTGGAATCTACTCAAGTGTTGTTTGTTCGAGGGAATATCCAGCCGCGAATTCATGACTTTAGCGATATCACCTCGCTACAACGCTTCATCAAGTTCACCCAATCCGATTGGCTGGTAGAGATGCTGGCGGCTAAACGCTTCACTAGCTTTTTTCAGCCAATTGTTCACATGGCAGACACCTCTCAGATTTATGCTCACGAAGCGCTATTGCGGGGGTTTGACGAGCAAGATCGTTTGATTATGCCAGGTGCCATTTTGGATTTGGCTACAGAAGCGGGACTGCTGCCCCAAGTGGATCGACTGGCTCGTCTAAGCGCGATCGCTGCTGCCAGTCGGCATCAAATCTCCAGCCACATCTTTATCAATTTTTCCCCCACGGCGTTGTATGACCCAGTTTCCTGTCTACGGAGTACTGTAGATGCCATTGATGAGGCAGGCATTCCTCATGAGCGTGTGGTGTTTGAAGTAATTGAGTCCGATCGCCCTCAGGATTTAGATCATCTCAAATCAATTTTGAAATACTACCGAGATGCAGGGTTTCTGATCGCGTTGGATGATTTAGGCTCAGGCTACTCTAGCCTCAATTTGTTGCATCAATTACGTCCAGACTTCCTCAAGTTGGATATGGGCTTGGTTCGAGATGTGCATCAAGACCCCTATAAAGGTCTGATCACAGAAAAGATTTTGGAAATTACGCAGCAGTTAAATATTCAGACGGTGGCTGAAGGCATTGAGTGCATTGGCGAGCTGGACTGGCTGCGGCAGCGCGGTGCCACTTTTGCCCAAGGATACTTGATTGCCAAACCAGGGGCTTTGCCTGCCGCTACGACGCCTTGCTTAACTGCGATCGCGCCACCGATTTCAAATCAATCTAGTGACCACCCGTCGGACGCAAGTAGCCAAGATCAGCAGTTAGGCAGCCAACCACTAGCGAACTACGACTTACAGGCGCAAATTGACCAGCAAAGCGAGTCGGAGCGAATTGTTGCTGCTGTAACTCAGCGCATTCGGCAATCTCTGGACTTAAATGAAATTCTGCAAACCACAGCGGCAGAAGTTCGACAACTGTTTCAGGTAGATCGGGTTGTTCTTTATCGCTTTGCGTCCGACTGGAGCGGGGTCGTGGTGGTAGAGTCTGTAGCCGAGGGATGGCTACCTATATTGGGGCTGAATGTCATAGATACTTGCTTCCAATCCAATCACGCTTGTGAATATAAGCAAGGACGAACTAAAGCAATTGAAGATATTCACGCCGCAGAGCTGACGCCATGCCATGTAGAGCTACTACAGCAGTTGCAAATTCGGGCTAATTTAGTGGTGCCAATTTTGCAGCAAGAGAAGCTGTGGGGGCTAATGATCGCCCATCAGTGTAGTGGTCCTAGAAGCTGGAAAGCTTCTGAGATCAACTTATTCAGTCAGTTGGCGGGTCAAGCCGCGATCGCGATTCAGCAGTCGGAACTTTATCAACAACTACAACAAGCTAACCAAGAGCTACAGCGCCTCGCGTCTTCAGATGGCTTGACTCAAGTGGCAAATCGTCGCTGCTTTGATGAGTATTTAGCTCAGGAATGGCAGCGGTTAGCGCGGGAGCAAGCTCCTTTGTCCTTGATTCTGTGCGATGTAGATTGCTTCAAGTTATATAACGACACCTATGGGCACTTAGCTGGGGATGATGCTTTAAGACAAGTTGCCCAAGCGATCGCCCAAGCTGTAAAGCGACCTGCGGATCTAGTGGCTCGTTATGGGGGTGAAGAGTTTGCCATCATCCTACCGAATACTGATGCGGTGGCTGCTGCCGCAGTTGCGACCGAAATCCAGGCCAAGATCAAAACTTTGCAACTGCTGCACATTAGTTCTCAAGTCACTGGATTCGTAACGCTTAGCCTCGGTGTCGCCACAACAATTCCCCAGAGCAAGTCTTCTGCTGCAACTTTAATTGCAGCCGCTGATCAAGGTCTTTACCGAGCTAAAGCTCAAGGCCGCAATCGCTTATTTCAAATCAACTACGAAGAAGCAAATACTGCTGCAATTGTGGAAAGCTAAGCCTGCTTGTATGTAGAGCGATCGCACTCAGATCAATATGCATTATTTGGTTCAGCCCCTAACCATTGCAGATGAACCGTTTCTGTGGGAAATGCTGTTTGAGGCAGCCCACCTGAGAGACGAGGGCGAAACCAATATTCAAGCCGCGATGAATCATCCCCTCCTAGCTCGTTACGTTGAAGGTTGGGGCCGAGAAGGAGATCTAGGATTTGTAGCGATCGCCTCCGGTACCAACCAGAAAGTTGGAGCAGTCTGGGTCAGGCTTTGGCCAGGGGCAGAAAAAGGCTTCGCTTATGTCGCAGATGACGTGCCAGAGCTAGCGATCGCCGTACTACCGGACTATTGCAACCAAGGCATTGGCACTCAGCTCATCGCTGATTTACTCGAAGCGGCAAAACCGATTTACCCAGCGATTTCTCTCAGCGTCAGAGATAGTAATCCTGCCCTACGGTTGTATGAAAGGATGGGGTTTCGAGCGATCGCGGGGAGTGAAGTTCGCAATCGCACTGGCGGCATTTCCTTCACGATGAAAATAGCGCTATAAACGTAGACTTGCTACTTACAAAATCTGGTTGCAATTCCGCATTGCCAGCAAAGCAGTACCGTAGGCTGCTTCCGTTTGCGCGGAGCGAACCACAGAGGTTTTTAGTTGGCGCTCGCGAATTTTGGTCCAAGCTGAGTTGTCTGCCCCTCCCCCCGCTGTATAGACCTGTTTGAGCGGCGTGGCTCCTAACTTCTGCAACAGCTCATAGCCCTGAGCTTCAATGCGGGCCATACTCTCTAGCAAACCGTGGAGAAATTCCACTGGGTCTTCCGGGCGTGGTTCTAGTTGGGGAGCTAGGGCAGCATCATTGATCGGAAAGCGTTCGCCAGAGTGCTGCAATGGGTAGTAATGTAACGAGCTTTCCTGTTCAGTGGGAATTTTTTCGCTAAACGTTTCTAGTTGCTCAGAACTAAAGAATTTTTGCAACACTGCTCCACCTGTGTTGGAAGCGCCGCCCACAAGCCACCACTCGCCCAAACGATGGCTGTAGATACCGAATTGAGTGTCATCGATCCGAGTTTGGCTCAAAAGCTTGAGGACCAGAGTGGAACCGAGCGACGTAACAGCTTCACCGGGGATTTGGGCTCCACTGGCGAGAAAAGCGGCAATGCTGTCTGTGGTGCCAGCACAGACGAGGCAATCGGGGCGCAAGCTAAATTGGGTAGCGATCGCCGCCTTAATCGGGCCAATAGGCGTACCAGGAGCCACAACTTGGGGTAGCAAGGGTGACATGGGCAAACTCTCTAACCAAGCTGGGTAGCATAGCTGCTCGGCGTCATAGCCCAGCTTGAGGCTGTTGTGATAATCGCTGATTCCTAATTTGCCGTGGAGCAGAAAACTCAACCAGTCAGCTTGGTGTAAGAAATAGCGCACTTGGGCAAACTGCGGTTGCTGAGTCCACCACAACAACTTAGCCAAACTAGAAGTGGCACTGATGACACTGTGATTCGCAGGGGCGATCGCCTGCAACATCTCTAAAACTGCTGCTCCACGAGCATCGTTATAGAGAATCGGTTCATCAATGGGTCGTCCGGCGCTGTTGCAGATCAGCACAGTCGAAGAAGTGCCATCGATCGCGATCGCTCGGATAGATTGGCGCAGGTCTAGGGGGATTTTTTCGATCAGGGCAAATAAAGCCGTTTGCCAACTGGTGACCCAATCCTTTGAAGCCATGGCGACATAGGGATAACTGGCTTGCGCCTGCACGGTTCCCTCGGCGTCAATTGCGATCGCGCGTGCGCCTGAAGTGCCAAAATCTAGGCCAAGGTAAAGGTTCATTGGGTTAAAAAGGTATTAAATCTATCTACTGACGTTAGACGTTTGGTTTTATACTCACTACAATTCATTTTTAATAAGAAACGGCAAAAACTCTTTAGGAGTTTCACATGAAATACACATTTGAAGTCCTAGGTGTCTCACCCATTTTACATTTCTTCAATCATCAACAGGAAATTATACAAAAGCTGCCAGAACCTGGGGTGGAATATGTTGGTTCCTACCGTTGCACCCTTGATTCTTTTATTCAATCCATCGAGACAGTACCTCCCCAACGCGGTTGGGATTTAGATCAAGTGGTAGAAACTGTCGTCAATTTTTGGATGAATAATTCTGAAAAGATTCAACTCTGGAAACACCGCTTAGAAGATGCTGGCAGCGAGAACTTAATTGTGGCTAGGATTGCAGATCTCAAAGCTTTAAGAACCACGTTTGAATCTCTAATTAGTGATTAAAACAACAGGCTATTTTTATCTATTCCTAATAGATTGCCAACTGGCAATCTTAGGGTTTAGTGAAAACTGTCAGCATCACAGGACCCAGTAAATAATAATGGCCTTGGCAAGTTAGCCCTGTCTGTTGTCCTAGCTGTTCGCGGGCTTGCTGGCTATAAAGCCGAATTTCTCCTGGCGAGATCAGTAGAACTTGGGTATCTGACCAAGGCTGCCACGTCAGGTCAACCAAGTAGAAGCAACCCGCTGGTTTTAAGACTCGGCTGACTTCAGCAAAAACTTGCTCTGGCTGGCGGTAGTGCAAAAAGCTAAGCGTATTAAACACGGCATCAAACTGTGCCTCGGCAAAAGGTAGCTGCTCGGCATCACCTTGAACATAGGTGAGCCGAGACGGCAAAGGATGGCGTTTTTGGGCTTGCCCCAGCATTTCGGGAGAGAGATCCAATCCTGTCCCTTGTAAGCTGGGAAATTGCTCTGCTAAACGATAAAGTAATCGCCCAGTACCGCAACCCAGATCTAGCACCTGAGCGCGATCGCCTAGCTGAATAAATTCCAACAAGCGCTGATGAATGGCTTGGTAAAACACTGAGGGAAAGAGCCAGTCATAACTGGGTGCCCAGCGATCGAACAGTTGTTTCTTGTCCAAAGATTTTTCGTTCCCAAAGAAAAGAGACATGGTTCCAGAACAGCGAGCAAAGCCTTTCCTTTATTCTCGCGATCGCTGGCAGAAGGTGTGGGGATCAGAACCCTACTCAAGGTATAGGTAGCCAAGGTGGAGGTCCTTCCCGCCGAAGGAATCTCTCTGAAGGTGAACTGAGGTAACTTGGTAGGCGTTGAATGAGCTAAGACTTCGCCGCATTGGATGCATGAGGTGTCAAGGCAAATCTTACTCAGCCAGCTTGAATTTTTACATACGGGGATATGACCATGAGTGAAGAACAAGAATATAGAAGCGGTAATCCTGAAGACGCTGAACCTGGCAAAGGTGCAGGAGGGGATCAGTTTGGCGTGCAGATGGCGCAAAACCCAGCTGTGAACCCAGCTGATGAAGAAATTCCCTCCAACGTAGATGTGGCCCGCAATATCAAGAACTTGGATGCTGCGGTGGAGCAGGAAGAAAATACTGACCTGAAGACAACCGATGGTTATGTAATCGATGAGTCTGGTCGGATCGACAACTTCGCGATCGAACCTCCTATGTACGTGCAAGAATAAACTCCGTTTAGCAGCGTCCCCAGAGCCGAACTTAAAGCAGCCGAATCCAGAGAAGCCGAACCCCGATGAGCCAACCGTTGACAGACACCGCACTTCCAAAATTGGGGTTGGTCTGCATTACCTCTACCAATCAAGTGCGCTATCGTGCTTTGACCCGGAAGCGGTTATTACAGCTAGAACTCAGTGAACAGGAACGAGTTTTGCGAGCGCTGTATGCCGATAATCTACAGCGCCTCAACCTCGCGATCGATTTCTGTCTAGAACAAGGGATTCGGCTCTATCGGCTAACTTCAGCTTTATTTCCGTTTGCCGATGAGCCAATCGGTGAAGGAATTTTGCTGGATTTTCAAGACACGCTCCGAGTCACGGGCGATCGCGCCCAAGCGGCAGGTATTCGCCTCGTCATCCATCCGGATCAGTTTGTGGTGCTTAGCTCTGATAAACCAGAGGTGATCGAGAATAGCATCAAAATTCTACGGACTCAGGCGCAAATCTTTGACTTGCTCGGTTTGCCGCGGTCGCCTTGGGCGATGATGGAAATTCACGGCGGCAAAGGCGATCGCGCGGAACGGTTGATTCAGGTAATTCGCGATCTACCCGATGGGATTCGTTGCCGTTTGGCTCTGGAAAACGATGAATACGCTTACAGCGCGGCAGAAATCTTAGCAGTTTGTCAGGCGGCTGAAGTGCCTATGGTATTTGATGCCCACCATCATGTCATTCACGAAAAACTGGAAAGCTACGAGCACCCTAGTGTAGCGGAGATGGTGTTAGCCGCTCGTGGCACTTGGCCCTTTCCAGAATGGCAGCTAGTGCATATTTCTAATGGTTGTGATGCTTTTGGCGACCCCCACCACAGCGATCTCATCACAGTCATGCCCAGTTCTTACCGGGAAGTGCCTTGGATTGAGGTGGAAGCAAAATTAAAAGAGCAGGCGATCGCGAAACTCCAGGAAGAGTGGTTAGCTCCTGCGATCGCCTCAATGTCAGCCTAATCAACCAAGCCTTAACTTTTTCTCAACCCCTCTCCACGCCAGAGAGGGGTTGATCGATCAGGAGCTAAGTTAGCTTATTGAGCTGTGACGGTAGATTCAGCTTTGACGTAATCAGGTAAAGAATTACGCAAGCGATCGCCATAGAGAGCTAGAGCGTTACCGCCTAACAATAATGCTAGGTGCTCGCGGTCGTACTCAGTGGCTGTGGCTGCATCCTTAACGCAATCCTTGAGGACGCCATCCCAGTGGCCGTAGTCACCAGAGAAGCAAGGAATGTGCTTGCCTGCTTCACCCATTGCCTGAGGCATGTAGGAGGGGCCTGGGTCATCCGACTCATAGGACGCAAAGATCTGCCCCCGTTTGAAGTAGTCCATCGGGTCGCGGTGACGCAGATCGTAGTGCTCATACAGGCTGGCGTCATCAATCTTGGCAGGGTCATGCTCAGCACTCCACAGCAAGTCGAACAGATTTTTTGCCTGGTTGAGCAAATTAACGTTTTGCACACCCCGCTCTTGGATCATCAGTTTGGTGAAGTCCATGAGGGAGGGGCGATATGGGTTCTTAGGATCGAAGTCACGAATTCGCTTCTCCCAGTGCTCATGGAAAGCATGGGCGAGGTCAGGAATCCAGCCGCAACCTCCTTCGAGGAAACCAACCCGTAGGGTGGGGAATTGCTCAAATGCCCCATCGAAGACCATGCGCGCCATTGCCATTTGCTGCTGGTTGCGCTGCACGAAGATGTGGCTTAGGACAAAGGTTTCCATGTGGTCAGCAATGCCGCCCACCATGTAGGAACCAGGACCACCGTGGATGCCCAAAGCAATATCCAAATCCACCGCAGTTTGTAGGAGGGGGCGGAAGTCTGGATGGCTGATGTTCTTGCAGGTGCGGATTTCGGGGAAGGCGTCTGGCGCTTTGGGATGAGGAATGGGCAGGTTGGGAGCCACCGCTATACCGACCATGCCGAGTTCATTGATGCAGCGCTTCATCTCCGCGATCGCAGCGTCTACATCTTGAAGTGGCAGAACCCCAATGGGCTTGAGGCGGTTGTCATAACCACGGCAGTCATCTGCCATGTAGGTGTTATAAGCGCGGCAGAGGGCGATCGCAAAATCTTTATCTAAAATGCTGGAAAAAATCAGATTGAGCGTGCCGTAGATAACTTGGACATCCACACCTTCGCGGTCCATGTGCTCAATGCGGACCCGGTTGAACATGGCACCGAGAGTCGTCTCAGGATGCAGGTTGCGGAAGCCACCTTTGCCTAAGCCTTGGGGCTGGGGGAACATCCGCACATAATCGTTTTTGCCAGTCGCAGGATTAAAGTCAATCAGCTTCGCGCGCTGATCACCCAAACTGTCAATCACTAGACCAATGCGATCGCGATACTGTGGCTCTATATAATCCCGCAGCAGTAGCGGATTTTCGAGCTTGTGGGCATCCGCATCGATTACCAGTAAACCTTGATACATGAACGCTCCTCAGTGGATAGCCTGTAAAGCGGAGACAAAACAGCCAGCAAGTCTGGAAACAGTTGCCGACGTTGGCTCCAACAAACTTTGAATCAAAGAAATTATTGAGTTTGTGTACAAGTGTAAACGCTAAGCCGTCTTGCGCTGTAAGTAAGCCAGAATTTGGCGCAGACCAAACCAATTCTCAAAGGACCAAGTGAAGGAACTGAGAATAGTAATGCCAGGGTACTTGACGAAAGCAGGCTGATTTTTCTCAAAGACAGCATGGCCGCCTAGGGCAAACACTTGGGTGAATACTAGGCAAACTAAGGTCAGCCGCCAATCGTAAAATAGCAAGATTACCGCTGCGATCGCCAAAATATTGGTGAGATGGTGCAGAGCCTGGTTAATGGGGTTTTGATGACTGGCAACAAAGTGGGCTTTCGATTCTTGCAACAACTGTCGAAATTCGCTCAAGGTGGAATCCTCACAGACTAAGAATTCATGCCAGGGATCGGAAACTATTGTTTAAGCAATAAGCAACTGTTTAAGCAACATAGCACTAGGCTTCTGGCTTAGGCGAGGGCGATCGCCAGTTTTTGGCAAAAATCACCCAGTTGGGCTGCTTCTAAGCTAGCGCTACCACCACCGGAGTTGCAGATAACTCCGTTCTGGTTGGTTCAGTTCTTGCTCGCTCAGCCACTCCACAGGCTTGTAAGTGCCAAAAATATGGTCCCACCAATCTACAGCTAAGCCGAAGTTGTGGTCCCACATGCCGTATTTATGATGTACGTAATGCACAGGCATCTTCATCCAGAAGCACTTAGTGGGGTTTTCGTGCTGGAGCTGATGGGCATAAGCTGAGAACGCCGCATAGGCGATCCCACCTAGCAGCCACCCGCTACCCGCAGGGATCGAGACAAAAAACATCAAGCCCAGCACAATAAACGTGCCTCTGACGTAGTCACGGAATTCCCACAAAACGCCTTGGCCTTCGTTACGCCGATGGTGGTCGCGATGGCGCTCGCCCACCCGAGGGGACGCATGCATTAGGCGGTGCATCCAGTACTCCACCAAGCTGGCCAGAATAAAGGCGATGATGAAACAGGCAATGCCGATGGCGATCGGCTCTAAGGTCAGCATGAACTCTCCTTCCTCACACGGTGCCCGCAAAGAACCAATAACGACTATTTTGACATCCTCTTCGTGGCTCAGGAGCTACTAAAGGAGGTTTGTGGCACTGATTTCTAGAGAGTGAGGGTCTAACGAGGCGATCGCTCAGCATAGAATTTAGAGCTTTTTCGCGGCTTGAGAACCATTTGGTGCTGCTGGTGTCTATTTGAACTCCAGCGGTAGATCAGCTTTAATCGAAATCCAATGCATCTGTGCGGATGAGCGTGAGGGGAAGGGGAATGTCGATCTTGTTACCGATTCTGGCGACTGTGAGTCGTCAAGTGAAAAATAGCTTTGTCAAAAAAACTCGGCGCACTTTAGCGGTGCAAGAGCAGTTCCTGAAAGAGTTGCTGGTTGCCTATCAAGACACTGCCTTGGGGCGAGAGTATGGTTTGCGCGACATCAAAACCATTGACCAATTTCGCGATCGCGTCCCAGTTTTACCCTACAGCAGCTACGAGCCTTACACGGAACGCATCGCCCAAGGCGAGCAAAACGTCTTAACTCCCGATCCGGTGGTCTATCTCAACCTCACCAGCGGTTCGACGGGGCAAAAAAAACTAATTCCCGTCACCAAGCGATTTCAGAACTCTCTGCGGCAGGCGAATCTCACCAGCATTGGGTTTTTGAGTGATGCATTACGCGATCGCGGCTCCCAGTTTGGCAAACTGCTTGCTACCAACTCGGTACAGCTTTTGGGTCGCACTCCGGGCGGTATTGAGTATGGGCCTGCCAGTGTTGGCGTGCTGCGGATGGGCAAATTTCTCTACGAACAACTCTTTGCGCATCCCTACGAAACGTTGCTGCCCGATGACAGCTTGACTCGGCACTATCTCTGCCTCCTATTTGCGCTGTGCCAGCCTGAGATGCGGGGTTTAGGAGCTAACTTTCCCATGCTGGTGTTGCGGATCTGCAATTATTTGGAGCAATACGCCGAGGAGCTGATTCACGATTTAGACCAGGGCACGATCGCGCCTTGGTTGAAATTAGCGCCAGACGTGCGCACGAAACTAGAGCGACAATGGTCAGCCAATCCAAGCCGAGCGGCCCAACTCCGTGAGGTCTGGAAGTCGGAAGGGCGGCTGATCCCAAAGCTCGTTTGGCCGCAGCTTTCCTATGTGGCAACTGCACGGGGCGGCACTTCGGACTTCTACTTTGAGCGCTTTCCGCAGTACTTTGGCGACACCCCAGGGTATGGCGCGGTCTATGCCTCTGCCGAGGGCACTTTTAGCATCTATCCGGAACTGGGCCAAGATGGCAGCATTCTGGCGATCGAGAGTGGTTTTTTTGAATTTATCCCGGAAGATCAATGGGAGGCTGAACAGCCCCAAACCTTGCTAGCACCGGAAGTGCAAGTGGGCGATCGCTACCGCATTTTGATGACCAACTACAGCGGTTTCTATCGCTACGACATTGGTGATGTGGTCGAAGTGACAGGCTTTTACGAGCAATCGCCATTGATTGTTTTCCGCCATCGTCGGGGGGGTCTGCTCTCCTCAACCACCGAAAAGACCACCGAATTCCATGTGACTCAAGTGATGCAATCGCTGCAACAAGAGTTCGGCCTGCCCCTAGAAGATTTTTGTGTCACTTTGGCTGAAGATGTGATTCCAGCCCACTATCTAGTAAACATTGAGCTGCTGCCTGGTCAAGCACTCGATAATCCGTCAGCTTTCTTACATCGGTTCGACCAAAAACTGAAGGAAATTCACACTTCCTACGAAGTTAAGCGACGAGATGCTGTGCCCGCACCGCGACTTCGGATTCTGGCTCCAGGCAGCTTTGCGATCGTCCGCCAGCGGCAGCTTAAGAAAGGTGTGCCAGATTCTCAGCTCAAGTTTCCTCACATCAGCGAGGACCGCAGTTTCTTGGCAGGGTTAACCGTGGCCCAGGAAATTCGACTGCCAGAAGTAGCGAATCGGGAATCTTATTAGTGGGAGCCGGCGTCCCAGAGAACAGTTGCCAAACAGTCAGCAGCCACCAAAGCTGTAGAGTTATTAAAGATCCGGAGTGGGTACTCTCAAAGGGTGAAATGATTAGTCATATCCCCCTTTAAGCTGTGGCTAGAGCTTATAGCAGGCACTAACGTAAGGGGCGATCGCTTAAATCGATAGCATCTAGACTCTCACTGTTCATTCTTCATGCTTGACGCTTTCCACTCTCTATCTGAATTCTCTCGGACTCACTGCATCGCCATTTGTGCGTTTTTGGTGCCAGCTAACTTACTCGCCACCATGCTGACTCTGGGACTCACGGCCTTGCGTCGTCCAACGGTGCAAATTCAACGAGCCGTGGGCTTAGCCAGTTGCTTCGCCTTGGTAATGGTGTTGCATGTCTTAACTTGGTTGGCCGTTGGCATCGTGATGCCTCCCACCTTTATTCTGTTTTGGTTGGCTAGCACTTGCCTATTGATTAACATCTGGGCGATCGCGTATCCTGCCAGCCTTAATCGCATTCTGGATGTGCTGCTCGCTTGGTTCAAGCGGAGACAGCCAGAACTTCACCAACCCGAATAGCTACCTCTGCCACAGGCTTCTAGGCAGCATCTTCAGCTTGGGCCAAGGCTCGCTTGGCGACTCGTGTCGTGTAAATCGCAGTAGCTACTGTGGCCAACAGTCCACTAAGTTGCAGTAACAGATTTTGCGGCGAACCCTCTCGACCCATCATCCTGAAGCCAAAAGAGCCGAGGTAAACGTAGAAGGCGATTACGGGTAACATTCCGATCCACGTAAAGATGAAATAGTCTCTAAATTTGACCTTGGTACAACTGAAGCCGTAGTTAAGCACACTCGAAGGCAGCACTGGCGAGAGGCGAGTCAGTAAGATAATTTTCCAACCCTTACGGGCGATCGCTTTGTCAATCTCGAGAAACTTGGGATTTTTAGCGAGCCATTTCTTTATCTGTTTGCGAGCAATGGTTTTACCCACGACATAACAAGCCGTCGCCCCCAAAATATCTGCGATTGAGGCGTAAAGTACTCCTTTACTAAACCCGAACAAAGTACCGGAACCGAGCATCAGCAAGGCATTAGGTAACCCCGCTAGGGTCATGAGGACATAAACAGCAATAAACATCGGAATAGACCACGGTCCTAAAGTCCGCAGCCAGCTCCTCAAATTGATAAACCAGCCCTTAAGAAAGAGCACGCTAATTAAAGTAATTACAGCGATCGTAGCCACGAATAACCAAAACCTTTTACGCCGCAACAATCGCATAATCGTATCCAGAGACCTCGGTGATTTGAAAGCCTTAGGATACGAGACCCTGACTATCGCTCGCATCTCACTACGGGTATGGAACTAGTAAGTGGTTACCACTACTTGTTGCCCGCCCAGGCTACCAAGACAGTCGAGCGATCGCGCCAGCAATTTGATTGAGTCGGTTAAGCGATCGCAGCAACGGCAGACAACAAGCCGTGAAACAATTTCATGCCATCGGTGTTACCTAAGATGGGTTCAGCAGCTCGCTCTGGGTGGGGCATCATGCCTAAAACGTTGCCCCGATGATTACAAATGCCAGCGATGTTGTTGAGGGAGCCGTTGGGGTTGCTGCCATTTTCAGCCTCTCCCGCCGCTGTGCAGTAACGGAACAGCACCTGACCATTGGCTTCAAGCTCAGCCAGGGTGTCGGGGTCAGCGTAATAACTACCTTCACCGTGGGCGATTGGTAGGGTAATCACCTCTCCTGCCTGATATCCCTGCGTCCAAGGCAAATCATTGCGCTCCACCTTAACCGGGACGCGATCGCAGACAAAGTGTAGGTCACGGTTACGGACCAAAGCTCCAGGCAGCAGTCCTGCTTCCGTCAACACCTGGAAGCCATTGCAAATGCCCAGAACTAGCTTGCCCTGCTCAGCGTGCTTGATCGTAGCTTGCATGACAGGAGAGAAACGAGCGATCGCCCCGCAGCGGAGGTAATCGCCGTAGCTAAAACCACCGGGAACTACTACCACATCTAAATCGGAAATGTCGCTTTCCTCATGCCAAACCATGCGCGTTGGCTGCTGAAGTAAGCCTTCGGTAACGGTGGCAACGTCGCGATCGCAATTCGAGCCAGGAAATACAACAACGCCAAACTTCATGCGGTTAC
Source organism: Trichocoleus sp. FACHB-591 (assembly GCF_014695845.1). NCBI lineage: Bacteria > Bacillati > Cyanobacteriota > Cyanophyceae > Leptolyngbyales > Trichocoleusaceae > Trichocoleus > Trichocoleus sp. FACHB-591. The sequence continues at coordinate 108,724 of NZ_JACJPA010000114.1, read as the reverse complement.
CCCTGAGTTGAGGGTGGCTGATTCGGTGAGTTCGAAGCGATAGTTCTCAATCACCGGGTTCGCTAAAAGTTGATCGCACACTCGATCCAACTGCTGTCGAGCTGCGGTTTCATCTGCTGCCGTCAGGGTCAGTTCCACATATTTGCCGATTCGGACTTGCTCCACATTGTCGTAGCCCATGTGGAGCAATCCAGATTGCACTGCCGTCCCAGCTGGATCTAGTACGGAGGGACGGAGGGTAACATAGATTCGAGCCTGATACTTTCGAGTCACAGCAGCGCCTTAACTAAAAGAGTGAATAGACGGTTTGTACATCACAGCCTTCCTATTCTAAGGCTGCGATTTCCCATTTGTGCAGTCTATATGGTTTAGCTTGAAGGAAAGGACAAACTGCGTCCCTACCCAACATAACGCTTGAGAATTGTTTGTATATGAAAGCTCAACGCACCCGCAGTCAGGAGCGTATTTTAGCCCTATTGAAGACCCTGAATCGAGCCGTTTCTGCCCAAGATCTCTACGTGGAATTGCGGGGTCAAAGTCAGAGCATGGGGCTTGCTACGGTCTATCGCTCCCTAGACGCTTTGAAATTAGAGGGTGTGGTACAGGTACGCACGTTAGCAAGTGGTGAATCGTTGTATAGCTGTTTGCAGCAAGATAAGCACCACCTCACTTGCTTACAATGTGGTGCCTCAATTCCCATTCATGAATGTCCGGTACACGAGCTAGAGACGCAGCTCCAGCGATCGCATCAGTTTAAGATCTACTACCATACCCTGGAGTTTTTTGGCCTCTGCGATCCCTGCCAAGCGGCTCACAGTGCTAGCGGGGTGGTTAGTTAGACAGCGATCGCAGGGGTGCTACTTGAGGTTATGAAAGCCCTAGATTAGCAGCAGGATCAAGCTTGGAGTTGTGGTTGTTAGCATGAGTGCTGCCATCCCCCACGATCGATCGCATCCCTTCTAAAGTGGCAGGAATACTCCGTGGGTCCATAAACATCACCTTGCTGCTGCCGCTGCTGCCAATGGTGGTGCCCATTTCTAGATAGTGTTGCGCTAGTAAAAATTGCAGCGCTTCGTGAGCATCGGGGTCAGTTTTAAGGGTTTTGGCCACAATCTGAAGTGCTTCGGCAGTGGCTTGAGCCTTGAGCACTTGCTGTTGCCGCTCCGCTTGGGCTCTGAGGATAATGCTTTTTTGTTGAGCTTCCGCTTCTAAGATGACTGCTTTTTGTCTGGCTTCCGCATCCAACACTTGAGCTTCTGCCTTACCTCTGGCAGAGTTGACGGCTGATTCTCTTTCGCCTTCTGATGTCAGGATAGAGGCGCGTTTCCGTCGCTCTGCGGACATTTGCAATTCCATCGATTCCTGGACGGCTTTGGAAGGCACGATGTCTCGCAACTCTACCCGAGTGACCTTCACACCCCACGGGTCAGTAGCAATGTCTAGCTCCCGAAGCAGCAGTTCACTAATTTGCGATCGCGCCGTAAAGGTGTCGTCGAGTTCCAGCTTGCCCATTTCGGCCCGAATCTGGGTCAGCACCATGTTTACCATTGCCGACTTGAGGTTCTCCACCTTGTACCAGGCCCGCTCCATGTCGATAATGCGCCAGTAGACTACAGCATCCACGGTGATGGATACGTTGTCACGAGTAATGCATTGTTGAGGAGGAATGTCTAAAACCTTTTCGCGGATGGTTTCTTTGAACACCACGCGATCCAAACCAGGAAAGACGAAATTTGGACCTGGTTTGAGTTTTTTGCCGTTGTAGCGTCCCAGGGTTTCAACGAGCGCTTCATTCCCTTGACTCAGAATTCTGACGCCGGAAAGCCCCACACCCCCTAGGGCGAGAACGAGCATTAAGATAAATTGGTTCATTTTGGATTCTCCTGAAGCTTGAAAAAGCAAATCAACCGAATGCAGATTCGGCTCTAGTGATGCAGTAAGTTTTCTGGCATGACCAGCAGAGTCGTGCCTTTACGACCGACTACACAGACTTTTTGCTGAGGCGCGATCGCCAGCGTTTCATCATCACACTGGGCCTGCCAGGAATTGCCTTCGTAGAGCACCCGACCCGTTTTTCCGGGCAAAATCTCGGTTAAAGTTTCTGCCTCTGTGGCATCTGCGATCGCTGAGGCCTTCTGCTTGGGTACCCAACGTTGCACCAAAACTACCAGCGCTACCGAAATGACCATCCAGAGGATAATTTGCCAACTAAGCTGCGGCAAAACCAATGAAATCAGGGCGACGATAAACGCACTCACACCCATCATTGAGGCGACAAATGCAGTCGGCAGCAATAGCTCTACTAAACAAAATCCGACTCCTGCCAGCAACCAAATCACTGTAGGACCGAAAGGCATACCCATATCCTGTGCAGCGCGATAAAGATAGATTCAATTGCACTGATCCCAATTCCAGCTTGGTTGCCGCGATCGCAAATGTCTGGTAGCCCCTAACCCTGCTATGATTGCTGTCTTGTAACTTCAACCTCGGATTCCGCCGCATTAATTGTGCTGCTTGGGGTTGAGTGGGGTGGGTCTCGCCTGCCCCACTCAACCCTGAAAATCTAATTTAGTGAAGTACTAGGCTTAGATAATGATGGGGTAGGCTGGTGGGATTAGTGTTGTCACAACCAATCTATCCCAACCTTTTAGGCCTCTAGCCCTTTGATCCACTTAGCTTTAGGGTGTGCGAACGCATGAGCAATTCTGAGCTAAAAATTTCTTGCCCTAACCTAGCCTGTGCTAACCCGCAGAATTCGCTAGGCCAGAAGCTTTGTGCCCATTGTGAAACACCGCTCATCTATCGCTACCTCTGGGCCAGTGGCAGCAGCGCGACTCAGCGATCGCCACAGGAGTTGGTTCTAGGCAGATACTACGTTTTGACCCCACAGATTTGGCTAGACACCCAACCTGGATTGCTGCCGCACCTCCCTCCTGCCTGGCCAGATGAGTTGCTCGCTTATCTGCATCTCTATCCTCAACGGTTGCATGTGCCAGAGTTGTACGGGTTCGCTTCCAGCCGAGAAGAAGCAACCCAGTGGGATATTGTACTGCTGGACAACGCCGCCATCGACTCAGGCGGGAGCTTACACCCCTCAATGGCCGAAGTCTGGCCGCAAACCACCTCCCTGCGCCAAGTCTATTGGCTGTGGCAATTGCTGCAATTGTGGCAACCGTTAGCTGAGCAAGGCGTGGCCTCCAGCTTAATGATTCCAGAGAACTTACGAGTAGAAGGTTGGCGCGTTCGACTGCGCGAGTTGTATGCCGACCAACCTGAATCAGATGCCCAACCGCGATCGCTCCTCAGCCGCAAGTTGCCTCAGCCTCCCACCCTAGAAGAATTTGGCGAATTTCTCTTTGCCTGGGCTTCGGAAGCTCAAGTGGTCGTGGCTCAACCGCTGCAAACCGTCTTGCACCCGTTACGCACAGCGGAAGCCTCGCTTGCCAGTGTGGTCACGCAACTCAACCAGTTATTGCTAGAACAATCTTCTCAATTGCCGCTCCAGCTCAAGTTACTCGGCGAGTCGGATACAGGTAAGCAGCGATCGCTGAATGAAGATGCTTACTTCCCCACCGTGCCCGACTTGCGCGAAGGCCAAGCCCGCCCCAAAGAGAAATTAGTGCCTCACCTGGCGATTGTGTGTGATGGCATTGGTGGGCACGAAGGCGGGGAAGTAGCGAGTCAGTTGGCAGTGCGATCGCTCAAGCTCCAAATTCGCGCCTTTTTAACAGAGGTAGAAGAACAGGAAGAACTGCTGTCACCAGAGCTGATTATGGAACAGCTAGAAGCAGCCATTCGCGTCGTGAATAACTTGATTTGCGCTCAAAACGACACCCAAGGGCGAGAATCGCGACAGCGCATGGGCACAACCCTAGTCATGGCGCTTCAGTTGCCGCAGCGAGTCAAACTGACTACAGGTGCAACTGCCGACAATGCCCATGAGCTATACATCGCCAATGTCGGAGATAGCCGTGCTTACTGGATCACCCCTCACTACTGCCATTTGTTGACCTTGGACGATGACGTAGCTACCAGAGAAGTTCGGTTGGGCCGTAGTTTGTATCGCGAAGCGCTACACAGACCTGATGCAGGCGGCTTAACACAGGCCCTAGGCACTAGAGATGCCGAATTTCTTCGACCCACTGTGCAACGCTTCATTGTCGAAGAAGATGGGTTGCTTTTGCTCTGCTCCGATGGCCTCAGTGATAACGGCTTGATTGAGCGAGCTTGGGTTGATTACGCCGAACCTGTACTGCGAGGTAAATTGTCTCTGTCAGCCGCAGTTCAAGCCTTGATCGATTTAGCCAACCAACACAACGGCTACGACAACACCTCTGTTGTGTTGATGCACTGTCGAGTCTCCTCCGACTTCCAGCTCAACTGGTTTGATCCCAAACGAGCAACCAATGCAACGAGTGGTTGGCCCGCAGATATGTCCGAAGCCTCCAAAGCGTTGCTCTATGGCGAATCAGATGAAGCCGAAACCCCCGCCACTGCTGCTCCGGTCAGTACAGTAACTCGCAAACGCAACCGCTTTGTCGTCGTCCTCAGCTTATTAATCTTGTTAGCTGGTGGCGGTACCGCTGGTTTAATTGCTTGGTCACAACTCAACCCGCAAGGCTTCCAGCAATTGCGTCAACGTCTACCCAACCCCCTCAACCAAGCTTTACCCCCCGGTTCCCCGACTAATTGATAGGAAAGTGCCACTCTATGTGAAGATAAAAAGGTTGTCTGCAAGCGCTACCTACCGTTGAGCGCTGCATTGGTTCAGGTTGTTGAAGAGGAAACACGAGGATTATGAAAGTTGGCGATCGCGTTCGCGTCAAAGAATCCGTCATTGTGTACCATCATCCTGACCATCGCAATCAAGCATTTGATATCAAAGGTCAGGAAGGCGAAGTAGTAGCTGTCGTCAAGGAGTGGCAGGGCCGACCCGTCAGTGCCAACTTACCCATCCAAGTCAAATTTGACAAAAAATTCCGCGCTCACCTGCAAGAAGTAGAACTAGAAGTAACCGCATAGTTCTGTTCCCAAGAGAAAGCCTCCTACGCCAGCTCAAGCTCAGAGATAAAACTCATCACCTTGCTAACCCCTGATTGATTTGTCATTGCTAGAAACATCAGGGGTCTTTGCTTTTTCCCTTCTCCACCAAAAAATCTTACGAAAACCTTCTGGAGGGAGGCTGGGGAACGCAGCTCTCTCAGCGGGGGTTTGGGGGCAGGTGCGCTCAAGCTCTTGGTTCTAATAGGAGACTGGATACTAGCGGATACCGATACTAGCGATCGCGCCGACTAAACCAGCCAAAAATATTCACATCTCCCCGCATCTTCTCAAACTCGCGGCGGTGAGCAGCAGCCGTTTGTTCGTACCATTCGTAATACTCCTCCAACGCCTCTCGATGTTGTGCTTCCCGATAAAACTCATGGGTGGCTCGATAGACCGCAAAGAATTCAGTGTCGGGTGGAGGAGCTGGGACGACCCAATGTAAAGGCTGAGACATCTAAATAACTAACTCTAGAAGTTTTAATTTACTTTGAATAAATAATTTGTTAACTTTGTCTGAAATTTCTGATAGAGATAAAACCATACTTTTATAGTTTAACCACTCCAGCCCTAGACGACAGGCTCGCTGAGAAAAGCGCTCGTTTACCAAGCCCTCCTCCAATACGCATATTGGCAGACAAAGTTTCAAACTAACTATCTTAGGGCTGAGCAATTACCCGGCTGAAATCAACAAAATGGTAGTCAAAGGTTAACAAAAATTCGATAAGATTTTCCATTCTGATAATTCTTTGAGTTGTAACGAAGCGATATGAAAATCCAGACACCTGTCAGAGCAGCGACCTTGGGGGAATATGCTCATCAAGCCATTCAGCAGCACTTCAAAAAATCTGTAAAGCCCGAAGCAGCAGTACTGCAAGACTCAGAACCAGAGCATTTACATCAAATGCGAGTTGGCATGCGCCGTCTCCGGACTGCCCTACAAGTGTTTGGCCCTGCCTTAGATTTACCCAAGGCAGCTAATATTCCTCAAATTAGTAAAATCGCCAAGAAATTAGGAGCAGTACGAGATTTAGATGTTCTGCAACCAGAGTTAAAAAATCGTTACTATCCCTCACTTAAAAAAGCAGAGCAAAAAGAGTTAGATGCCGTTTTTAGAAAACTACAAAAGCAGCGATCGCACCACTTCGCTGAATTAGAAAAAACCTTACATCGCGGCCACTACCAAAAGTTCAAGAAAGCCTTTTCCCGTTGGGTTAAACACCCTGAGTATCAAGCGATCGCTGAGCAACCTATTCTCAAAGTGCTGCCTGATTTATTACTGCCGCTAATCAGTCAACTGCTGCTGCATCCCGGTTGGCTAGTCGGAGCGAATCTAGCTCAAAATCAATCCTCATCAAAGTCAGATACCAAAGTCATTCAAGCGTTATTGGCAGACCAAGAAACGCAACTGCATGACCTGCGTAAGCAGCTGAAGCGAGTACGCTATCAAACGGAATTCTTCACCGACTTCTATGATCCTGCTTATGCCGCTCAAGTCGAAGACTTTAAAAATATTCAGGAAGTGCTAGGTCAGATTCAAGATTACTCAGTGTTGAGCGAGTTTCTGAGTGCTGAGTTAGAGTCAGACTTAGCGACAGCGCTACCGAGTTTAGATGAGCAAATTCAACAACGAAAACTGCAACTGTGGCAAAGTTGGCAACCCATTCAGCAACGCTACCTCGCTCCTGAATTCCGCAATACGCTGCGGCTGCAAGTAATGTGTCCTGTAGTATCCGACCTCAGTTCTACTTCAGAAGTGGTCGTGACTGTAGGGACTAATGGGAGAGGGTAGTTAATTTGTCACCTACAGCCAACCGCGTAGCCGATAAATTGCTAATCCTAAATACTCCTTCAGGACGCGAGAAGATTGTTGCAGCCGATCAGCATCAGGGATGAGATTGAGCAAGAGTGCTTCTGGGCTGCTCTGTAACTCTTGCATTTCTAGCTCAGTGACCAAGAAGTCAGTGGGTGCAGGAATTGCTTCAATGCCTTGGCGCTGGAAAATGAGTCGCGATCGCGGCATGTGCATGGCCGAAGTGACGAGCAAAACTCGCTTAATCTGGTGCGATTCTAGAATTTGCTTCACATTAACGGCATTCTCATAGGTATTCAGCGATCGCGGATCTTGCAGAATCGCCGACTCAGGCACGCCCCAACTCTTCACTAATGCCGCCATATCCGCTGATTCTGGAGATCCCCCACCCCGCCAGTTAATCCGCCCGCCACTCAGAATCAAAAGTGGCGCTTTCCCCTCGCGATACAGTTGCGCCCCATAGACCACGCGATCGCCTGCTTCACTCAAATCCACGCCAGGTCTGGGTTTGGCAACAGACTTAGTCGCACCCCCTAGCACCACAATCGCATCTGCTTGAGGCAATTCTGCCGCTGGTAAATTTTGCCACTCCAGCGATCGCACTAACTGATTGGCAACCCAACCATTGCCCCCTAACAGCAGAACGGTGAGGGCCAGAGCGATTGCACCAGCTGCAATTCGAGGCCGCTTCCAAAACGTCAACAAGGCCACCACCAACAGCAAGCAACTCAGCCCTAACGGGTATAGGAATAAAGGCAGCAACTTCGACAGAAACAAAAACATAGGCAATCGATTGAATTGATCAGGGCGAAGCCTTGGACAAGCGACCGTGCAACCCTCCAACGAACCTTTGCGAATCTTTGCCCCTAAGAGCGAGGATCTGATTCTGCAGGAGTTAGCTGCATGGGATTGAAATTGGACGGCTCCAGTTCGCGGCCATTGTCTTCTGGAACAGGTTGGAAGCTAATATCTAAAAGACTTTTGATCGAACTGGCAATGGGGACAGCAATCAGGAGACCCAGTAAGCCACCCACTTTTGTGCCAATGACCAAGACAGCAATCACCCAAATGGGGCTTAGACCTGTAAAGCTGCCGATTAATCTTGGCGCGATCGCTTGGTCAATCACTTGATCGACCACCACAGCCACTCCTAACGTTCTGGCACCCAACCAAAAATCGTGCGAAGCCACCAAGAGGCCCACCAGCACAAAACTTAGGACATCGCCAAAGGGAATCAAGGTCATAACGCCGATCCCAAGGCCGAACAACAAGCCGAATTTCAGTCGCAGTGCTAAAAAAGCCAGAGTCATAGCAGTGCCGACGAGGGCCGCAAGCGTAACCTGACCGAGAAAATAGTTTTGAAAGTTTTGTTGGAGCGATCGCTGAATAGGCACCCCAAACCGACTCGGCAAGCGACGAAACAAACCGTTCCAGAGGCGATCGCCATCTAGCAATAAGTAAAACGTCAGCACAGCCGTCAGTAACACATCGGAGACGCTGTTGACGGTGTCCAAAGCTAAGGTAAGCAATTCTTCGGCTAGGGCTTGTACCTCATCTGGGAAGCGATCGGTCAACTGAGTGGCCAAATGACTGAAGTCGATGGGCAAATTGCGAGTCTCTAGCCATTGGTTCAAGCGCTCCAGTTTAGTACTGCCTGAATTAATCCAACTCGGCAAAACTCTGATCACTTCGCTCAGTTGCTCTAGCACAATGGGAATCAGCGTCACCCCCACCCCAATCACCACAAGGAGCGCCACGGAGAACGTTAAGAAAACGGCTCGATTGCGTTTCATGCCGCGTTGATGCAAAAAACGCACGGGGTAGTTTAAGACGAAAGCCAACAAAACACCGAGGCCAACTACGGTCACGAGTGGCTCAAAATACTCAAATACCTGAAGGGCAACCCAAGCATTAAGCACAATTAGCGGAAAAGGCAAGCCCCAGGCTAACCATGGCTGTACTTTATTGGGGGAGTTAGTCATGAGCTTGATTCTACCTTTTGCCAAACGGCCACTTTAATCTGGGGAGACGCCTGCGATGAGTGCCAGTGGCTCGTTGCCATTTTTCAGCGCGGGTCAGGACTCGTTCTGCTTTAGGCTGATTCGCTTGGTTGCCTGCGGCATCTGAAGTTGTCGCAGGTTGAGGATCAGCTTTAGCATTCCACCAATCTGTGATCAAGCTAGTGGCAAATCCTCCCATTGAGGCGAGAAGGACACTAAAGACGGCGGAGTAACCCAGGATGAAAAAGCAGAGCAGAAAGAATAAAGACCACTTCAGTCCTACTGCAAATCCGCCTGAAAACCTAGAAGACTTGGCCACCGTCTTTTTCTCCTATCCCTATGGGGATTGCAGAGCCTGCGTGAGCAAGGATGTTAAGTCCTTCGTGGTGTCCAGGGTGGTCACGAAAGCTTGCTCATCCGCCGTAAAGGGGTCCATCTGCTGTTGAGCGAGTAAATCTGCCGTGGCATCCGCGATGTCGTTGCTGCGTTGCTGCAAGCGATCGCGCAACACAGCTTCTGGAGCCGTGCAATAAAGAATTTGCAGCGGTAATTGATGAGCTTGAGCTTGAGCGATCGCCTCAGCTCGTAAAGCTTGGCGATCGTACTTAGCATCCAGAATCACCGGGAAGCCTTGCGCGGCTAAGGTCGTGCCAAGTTTGAGTAGGCGATCGTAGGTTTTCTGGGTCATCTCTGGCGTATAAAGATCAGCGCCACCCCGTTGCTGGAGGGGAATGCCGCCCAAATGTTTCCGCACCGCATCAGAGCGAATGTGAATACCACCAATTTCACCTGCCACTTGCCGCGCCGTAGTACTCTTGCCAGAGCCAGACAACCCAGACATCAAAATCAATCGCCCCTGCTGCGGTTGGGTATACTGCCAAGCTAAACGGTAATAGCGGGCGGCGGTTTCAGCAGCGGCTTGCTTCTCGGCTTCTGGGACTGCCGGATCACCCAGCAAGAACGAAGTGACTTTGGCCCGGACATAAGATTGCCGACTGAGATAGAAAGGTAGAACTTGCAACCCTTCCCAGTCTCCTGTTTGCTCTACATAAGCGTTTAAGAAAACATTGCTTAAATCGGAGCGATCGCGGGCATCAAGGTCCATGACGATGTAAGCGACATCGAACATGACATCAACAAAGCGAAACGGCTCGTTGAACTCAATGCAGTCGAACAGCAAAATCTTGTCTTGCCACAGGCAAATATTCCGCAAATGCACGTCCCCGTGACACTCACGAATCCAGCCGTTCTGAATACGACTGTCGAACAGAGTTTTCTGTTCTGCAAACAAGCGATCGGTGTAGCTGCGAGTTTCGTCGAGCTGCTGCTGAGTTTGCGGCCCGCCTACATAGCCTTGGGTTTGGTCGTAGTTTTCATCGATCGCCACTCGGATCTGGTCTACCTCACCAAAGCTGCGGATATAGTCGCTACTAGCTGCTTTAGCATGAAAACTTGCGAGTTCTTGGGCTAACTCTACCAAACGGGTTGCGGTTAACTCTCCGCGATCGAACAAGTTCGTGAATAGCGTTTCTTGGGGAAACTGCCGCATCTTGATCACGTACTCGACCGGAGCGCCGGAGCCACCTAGGGTATAGCGATCGCCACTCTGCGTCAAGGGCAGAATCTCGATATACAGCTCTGCCGCACCGCGTTGATTGAGGCGCAGTTCTTCTTCGCAGAAGTGATGGCGTTTTTCCAGCGTATCGAAATCTAAAAAGCCAAAGTTAACGGGTTTTTTGGCTTTATAAGCATAGTCACCCGTCAGCAGTACATAGGAAACGTGAGTCTGAATTAGCTGGATCGGCTCTACGACAGGATGGGGATAAAATCCTGGCTCCAGCATCTGTTGAATAAAAGGGGGAAGAGAAGTGTCTGTCATACTCTCTAATATCCAGTAAATTCAGCCCAAAACAACCTACCCAATCAAAAAGCTCCCACAAAAAAGCCAGGTGTAACCCTGGCTCTTATAACTCTGTTTGGCTTGAAACCTGTATTTCAGACTTATGTGGCGGCAGCTGATTCCGTAGTTGTTGCTTCGTCTTGCTCTGCTGCAGCAGTGCTTCTAGGTCCGATGACGATCATGACTACCTGGGCTGGATCTTCTAGTGCAACGGCACCATCAGGCAATTTTAGATCGCTGATATGTACCATATCGCCCACATGAAGCTCGGAAATATCCACTTCAATAAAGTCAGGAATACTTCCAGGAGGGCATTGGATCTGCACTTCCGTTAAAACTGTATCCAGAGAACCTTGCTCCAGCTTGACTCCTGGGGCTTCACCCGTGGGATGGATAGGTACCTGAACGTGAATGCTAGATTGCGACTCAATCGCAAAGAAGCTGAGGTGATAAATTGACGGCTTCCAAGCGTGAGTTTGAACTTCGCGGAGCAACGTCTTGCCACTCCACCCTAAGCTGGGAATGCTCAGCTGCACCAATGTATTGTTCAGAGTGGCTTTATCAACTAAGCTTTCCGCTACTTTAGCATCCAAGGTTAAGGAAATTGACTCTGCCCCTTTATGTCCATACAAAACAGCAGGAGTCTTGCCAGCACGTCGTAGCGCTCCCGGCTTAGTTCCAGACTCCCGTTTTTGACACTCCAGGTTCAGTAGCATAAAAAAACTGTGCTCCGCTATGGCCCTTTAGGCTAACGCAGAGCACAGTAACTTAAATCCTGCTAACGGCAGGTGTATAGGTGCCCATAAAGTGCAGTCATGCTAGAAAGCGTGTGTTCTAGACCTCAGCAGCAACAGCCGCACCGTTAGCGTAGAGCAAAGCTCGCTTCGGTCCGTGAATGGGGTCTTCCACAATGATGGTTTGGTCGCGACTTGCCCCTAGAGATACGATCGCGATCGGCACTTCCATCAACTCAGCCAAGAATTTCAGGTAATCTAAGGCTTGCTTCGGCAGATCTTCTAAAGAGCGGCAATCAGCCGTTGATTGCTTCCAACCAGGGAGGCTCTTGTAGATAGGTTTGCAGTGAGCAAAGCGACGAGCACTACTGGGGAAGTCTTCGCAGCGTTGACCTTCAATCTCGTAGGCGACGCAAACTTTGATTTCGTCTAGCTCGTCCAGCACGTCTAGCTTAGTGATAGCCAAGCAGTCTAAGCCGTTGATGCGAACGGCGTAGCGACCAATCACGGCATCAAACCAGCCACAACGCCGCTTCCGACCCGTGGTGGTACCAAATTCTGCACCGCGATCGCAGAGCAACTCACCCACTTCTCCATCGAGTTCAGTGGGGAAAGGGCCTTCACCAACGCGAGTTGTGTAAGCTTTCGCCACCCCAATCACGCGATCGATCATGGTGGGACCAACCCCAGCACCCACACAAGCGCCACCCGCCACCGGATTGGAGGAGGTGACGTAAGGATAGGTACCGTGGTCAAGATCCAAGAGTGTGCCTTGGGCACCTTCAAACAAAATATTGCGACGGCGTTGAATCGCATCGTAAATCTTAAGCGAGCAATCAACGACATGAGGCCGCAACCGCTCAGCGTATTCCAGATACTCAGCGATCACTGCTTCTGGATCGAGCGGTGGCAAGTTATACAGCTTTTCTAAAATGACGTTCTTGTAGTTGATCGCCCAATTGAGCTGCTTCCGGAGGGATTCTGCATTCATCAAATCCATCACCCGGATGCCTGTCCGCTCGGACTTATCAGCATAAGTGGGACCAATTCCACGCCCCGTGGTGCCAATTTTGTGACTGCCGCGCCGCTCTTCCGATGCTTGATCAATCAAGCGATGGTAAGGCATCGTTACATGGGCAGTTTCGGAGATCAGCAGATTTTTAGTTGAAACATTCAACTTATCGAGCTGATCCAATTCCTCAATCAAGATTTTGGGATCAATAACCGTACCCGATCCAATAATGCATTCTGTGTCGGGATAAAGGATGCCAGAAGGGATCAGATGCAGCTTAAAAGTTTTGTCCTTAACCACCACGGTGTGCCCAGCATTGACACCCCCTTGGTAACGTACAACAACATCTGCTGATTTGCTGAGCAGGTCGGTAATCTTACCTTTTCCTTCGTCGCCCCACTGGGCCCCAATTACAACTACGTTAGCCAAGGGTTTTTCTAGTGCTAGACTTCACACAAATTACGATTATCGGCAACCAACGTAACAAGTGTCAACCTCAAGATAGAAGTTGAAAAATCTGTTGAGAGCCATTTTAGAAACCCTCCGGTCTCCCATAGATTTGTCTATAGTTGAAGAAGGATTTACACAATTTAATGGCAGCTGCTGACTGGGACCAGAGGGGTGCAGTTAGCTGATTTAATCTAACTGTGCTCTTTATTCCTAAGACAGGCAGGCGATTGTCAACTTATTTTTTGAATGAGGTTGCCGTGTCTTTATATGCTGAGCTACACCGTCACTTAGGCGGTTCAGTTGTCCCCCGGGTGCTCTGGCGCTACTTTCATCGCAGTCAGTCGGATTTAGCTCAACGCTTTCCAGAGTACCCAGAGTTTGAGGAATTCTACACTCGGCCTCGTAAAACCCTAGATGAGTATCTAGAATTACATACGCTGGTAGAAAATGTCCAGAGTGCCAAGACATTGCCTTATTTTATCTACCGCTTGATTCGGGGCGCTTATATCTTTGAGAATCTCGCGTATTTAGAGTTACGCTATACCCCTTATTTGCGAACACCCGACCATTTGCCCCAAACTGAGCGGATCGACCAGATGGCTCAAATTGTCGAGATTGTGGGGCAGGCTAGTCAGCTGAGTGAATACCCGATCGTGACGAGCCAGATCTTGTGTATGCACTCCCGCTTACCCTATGCCGTGAACCGAGCCATTGTGGAATTAGCGGCTCAAAATCACACGTATGTTTGTGGCATTGATTTAGCGGGGGGTGATGCCTATTATGCAGAGCGGCTTGATGAGTTTACGGAGTTGTATGCCTACGCGCGATCGCTGGGACTCAACACTACTGGGCATGTGTACGAAACCACAGATGGCAGTTACCCAGAACTACTACCTTATTTGATGCGGATTGGTCACGGAATTCAGATTCCGCTGCGATATCCAGAACTTTTGCCAGAGTTGGCTCAGCAAAATCAATGCTTGGAAGTCTGTCCGACCACGTATCTCAAGACGGGCACTCTAGAGGACATTCGGCAACTCAAACTAGTGTTCGATCGCTGCTTTGAAGCAGGGGTAGATATTGCTATCTGCACAGATAATGCAGGGTTGCACAATGTTCGCTTGCCGTTCGAGTACGAAAATCTGTTGACCTACGATGTGATTGGTTTTAAGGAACTTCAAGCTTGCCAAGATGCAGCTTTCAAGCACGCCTTTGCTTGGCCCCATCGACAGCGTCCAGCTTCCATCTTGACTGAGGTGCTACGGGAAGACGAGAAGGTTTCTGAGCCTGCTCAAAGCGTCGTCAACTGAAGACTGCCAACTTGGGTTAAACCTGAGAAATCAAAATCGCCTTAGATCCAAAGCCAACTCGGATCTAAGGCGATTTTATAGTGAGAATGAAATGATGCCAAAAATTGCGATCGCGCGACGTTAACTAACGGAAGATCTTAAAATCTGCTGCGAAAGTTACGATGCCAACTGGGTCTGCTGAAGCTGAAAAATTAAGCACCTCGGTTGAGAGCCGTTTCGACTTGGGTCAACTCCTGCTGCAAGCGGTCTCTAAGCTTTTGTGGTAGCGGGCGATTGGGGTAAGAGCTATAGTGCCCTGCCAGAGCATTCAAAGCAGTTCTCATAGTCGTAAAAGAACTCAGCTTGGTTACAGAGTCATCCCGGCGATACCGTGAGGCGAAGTCATTAATTTTCTGGCGAGCTTCTGTTTGAAGAGAGACACGATTGGGAGCGTCTTGAGGCAATTCAATGGTTTCTCGCAAACTGTTAACGAGCGTAAGAGTATCTTGCCGATAGTTGCCGCTGAGCTGGTCGCCACTGCATCCTGCCAGACCAACCGTAACCACTAGAATCAGAGCTAGCAAACGTGACAGATAGCGTTTCATAATGTATTACCGAAAAAGAACAGGATTAAATCAGAAAATTAACGTTAATCCTATCTTGTATCGGTACTAGGGGATCACCTTCCTAAGAGATAGGTATTGAGAGCAAAGACGAAATTGCTCTCAAAAAAAATAATCCAGACAAAAAGGATTGCTGGATACAGTTAAACGCAAATATTTAATCTCGTTAGGGCTGAAGCTTGGCGCTAGCAAGGATTAATGATTACCCGAAACGACCGCTCACGTATTCTTGCGTAATCTGCTGTTGTGGACTTTGGAAAATGATTTCGGTGCGATCGTATTCAACTAGATAACCACTGCGTCCGCCTTTCTCGTTTTCCTCAACGTTGAAAAAAGCAGTGCGATCGGAGGCCCGAGACGCTTGCTGCATATTGTGCGTCACAATTACGATTGTGTATTGCTGCTTCAACTCCTGCATTAAATCTTCGATGCGGAGGGTTGAGATGGGGTCCAAGGCTGAAGCAGGTTCATCCATCAAAATAATATCTGGTTGCACCGCGATTGCACGGGCAATACACAACCGTTGTTGTTGCCCACCCGATAAAGCTAAGCCGCTCTCTCGCAGTTTGTCTTTAACTTCGTCCCAAAGCGCTGCCTGCTTGAGAGATTGCTCAACCAATTCATCCATATCCCCTTTATAGCCAACGAGCCGAGGACCAAAGGCGACGTTGTCGTAAATTGATTTGGGGAAAGGATTGGGCTTCTGAAATACCATGCCAATTCGCCGTCTCACTTCGACCGGATCGACTTCAGAGGCATAGAGGTCTTGAGCGTGGTAGTAAACTCTACCATCGGCCTTAAATCCCTTAATTAAGTCGTTGAGACGGTTGAAGCAGCGCAGCAAGGTGCTCTTACCGCAGCCAGAAGGGCCAATAAGAGCTGTAATTTGGTTTTTGGCAATATCCAAGGAAATATTGCGGAGGGCGCGGAAGCTGCCGTAATAAACGTTCAGGTTTTCTGCACGTAAAACGGTATCCGTCTGACTGGCAATGGGACTATGAGTATGCATAAAGTTAACCCGAATGGATTAGTTCGCCTCTAATTAGTTGAAATGATTCAGAATGTTTCTATTCAAATGCAAGCTAGCAACTTACCTCGCACTGTCAGGCGTTGCCACCAAATGTAGTTATCCAATTAAGTCATAAACTTGAAACCCAAATTTCCGGGTATAGCCAACTCTTAAAGCAGGCGATCGCAAACATTCCTGAGGACGCACAGATATCTTACATTCTATTCAACCTTTCTTTTCGTGTGGCTGAGTAAAATTCATCAATCTGGGGTTAAGCCTTACGTCGAGTCAGCCAACGAGCCAAGATGCTAGTGACTAGTACCAAAGCCACGAGGACTAGGGAGCCTGCCCACGCTAGCTCTTGCTGATTCTTGTAAGGCGTAATGGCATAGTTGAAGATTAGAACAGATAGGGTGGGAGTTGGTTGCATCACGCCCCGCGCCCAATACTGACTAAATAAGGCGGTGAAAATTAGGGGTGCGGTTTCTCCGGCAGCCCTAGCCACCGACAGCATCACCCCAGTCAAAATTGCTGGGATCGCCGCGGGCAAGACGACACGGGCTACAGTTTGAAATTCAGTGGCTCCTAACCCCACAGCAGCCTGGCGAATTTCATTCGGCACTGATTCTAGTGCCTCAGCTGCAGTTCTAACCACGATTGGCAACATTAGAACGGCAAGAGCGACACCTCCAGCCAGGGCAGAGAAAGTGCCTGTAGTCAGCACCACGACACTGTAGGCAAAAACCCCAACCACAATTGAAGGGACACCACTGAGGACGTTGTTAAAGAAGTCAACCCAAGAAGCGAGGGTGGTATCTCTAGCAAATTCTGAGAGAAAGATCGCGCCTAAAATTCCGGCAGGGATGCTAATGGCGGCTCCAATGCCGACAGTGAGCAAGGTGCCCAGAATGGCATTGCCAAATCCGCCGCCTTTGACGAGTGGTGGAGGTGGCAATTGGGTGAATAAATCTAAGCTCAGGCGATCGGCTCCATTGAGAATGACATAGGTCAGCACTGCCACCAAAGGCAATAAGGCGATCGCGGCGGCAATAAACACCAACCCAGTCATGGCGGCGGAGAACAAAGTCCGAGGTGAGGTCCGAGACCGCATCAAGCTGCGAGGCGAAAATGGAGGCGGTGGAGTTGGGAAATCAGCCATATAAGCGACTACTTGCTAGATCTCGATTTTGACTAAATCTTTAAGTGAGCCAATTCAGTCTCAATACTAAAGACTAAAGGCTCTGCCTCATTGAGCGGACCAAGAGTTCAGCCAGAATATTGACTACCAGCGTTAAGGCAAACAAAATTAAGGCGGTATACATCAGTGACGAAATTTGCAGCCCTGATGCCTCAGCAAATTGATTCGCCAAGAGTGAGGCGATCGTGGTGGCTGGAGAGAAAATTGATGGGCTGACCGTGTTGGCGTTGCCAATCACCATCGTGACCGCCATTGTTTCACCCAAAGCCCGACCCAATCCCAGCATCGTCGCCCCAACAATGCCAGAGAAAGCGGAAGGCAGCATGACTTTGAAAATGGTTTCCCAGCGAGTCGCGCCCAAACCATAGGAAGCTTGCCGCAACTCAGAAGGCACCGCCACTAAAGCATCACGGGAAATAGCTGCAATGATCGGCAGAGTCATAATAGCCAGGATGACTCCTGCTATGTACATCCCTGGTCCGCGTGGAGGGGTGCTAAAGAAGGGAACCCAGCCCAAGTGCTGGTGCAGCCAAAGAGCCAGTTTGCCGACCAAAGGAATGAGGACAAAAATGCCCCATAAGCCATAAACAACACTGGGAATGGCTGCGAGTAGCTCAATAAGAAATACCAAAGGCTGCTGGATGCGGGGTGGCAAAAAATCCTCGCTAAGGAACAGAGCCACGCCTACACCGATGGGTAACGATAGCAACAGAGCAATAAAGGAGCTGACTAAAGTTCCGTAGATCGATGGCCAAGCTCCGTACTGATCTTCAACCGGATTCCAGGCGCTAGAGGTCAGAAAACCCAAGCCAAATTGCTGGATTGCAGGCCAGGACTGGTTGGCAACCTGCCAGGCGATCGCCAATAGCGTTAAACCAATTGCCACTGCAAAGAAGCCAGTGAGCCACTTAAAGCCAATATTCACATACCGGGAGATTGGAGACCGTTGATGAATTGTCTCCTGAGAATCTCTGACCAGCAAAGTCATGATTTCCTCTACTAATTAAAGACGTTCCGTAGGTACTGCAGAGCTACCTACGGAAACTAAATAGCACCAAATAGCTTATTGTGCCGGAGTTGCAGCGGCAACCTTAATGGTATCAAGAGTTGCGACAACTCGGTTGGCCAGCTCATCGGGTAGAGGCACATAGCCTAACTCCTGAGCATACTGATCTCCGTTAGAGAGTGCCCACTTGACCATGTTTTTCAACGCATCTGCTTTGGCTGGATCGTCGTACTGGCTGTAAACCAGCAACCAGGTCAAACCATTAATGGGATAAGCGTCTTTAGCTTCTGGATCAGGAATCACCAGAGAAAAGTCTTCTGGAACGGTCACGCCAGCAAATGCTTTTGCAGATGCTTCAGGGCTAGGTGCAATAAATTCACCCCCCTTATTTTGTAGCGTAGCTGATTTGAGGTTGTTCTCTTTGGCGTAGGAGTACTCGGTATAGCCAACTGCACCGGGAGTTTGCTGCACCTGAGCGGTGACACCTTCGTTGCCTTTAGCACCGACAAAACCAGCGGGCCACTGTACAGCTTTAGAGGCACCCGCAGTCCAATTGGGGCAAGCTGCTTTCAGGTGAGTCGTAAAGATGAAGGTGGTACCGCTACCATCAGAGCGGTGAACAAAGGTGATGGGGTTGCTGGGTAGATTTACACCAGGGTTGTCTTGAACAATCTTGGGATCATTCCAGGTTTTAATATCGCCTTGCACAATGCCGCAGTAGGCTTCGCGCGATAGCTTGAGGTTGTCAACGCCATCTAGATTGTAGGCAAAGACAACAGCACCACCTGTCATAGGAATTTGAATGGCTTGGCCCCGCTTAGCCGGAAATCCTTGCCGCTCATCTTCTTTGAGGGGTGCGTCTGATGCCCCGAAATCTACTGTTTCGGCCAAAAACTGCTTAACGCCAGCACCACTACCAACCGACTGGTAGCTGATTTCAACAGTGGGGTTTTGCTTCTTGTACTCAGAGAACCAGCGCTGATACAAGGGGGCGGGGAAGCTAGCGCCAGCACCACTTAAAGCAATGGTTTGACCACCACCTGCATTGCCGTTGGCGGCAGTATTGCCACCAGGTGCGGGGCTGCTACCTTGAGGACCGCTGGGAGGAGTTTGTTGGCAGGAGGCCAAACCGACCGTCAGGGCGATCGCGGAAGTCAGAAAAGCTCGATGAGCAAAGTTAAAGTGAAGCGCCATTGTCAGGTTCTGAGTAATTTTGCTGGACTGCTTATTTAGCAAACGAGAAAAGAATACAACTAAAGCGTAAAGATAAGGTTAACAAGGGGATTGAAATCTCTAGAAGCTTGCGATGGAACTAAAAATCAGCTTTTGTTTTTTGGCCTAGCTGGTGACAGTTGGAGAGTTGTTAGATCTGTGGCTTTTGAATTTATAACTCAGCGAAGGAGTGAGCTAGCCTAAATGAATTTGCTCTTTAAAGATTTCTCTAAAGGGATAAATTGAATTCCGCAACTCAGTGTTCTGGCACAAGGATTCCTAAAATGGTGAATTAATTAATATTGGAACAGATGTGTTGAAATAAAACCAGAAGAATCAAATCCTAGTTAAAGAAAATAATTCCAGTTTAACAAGGATGTAGACAAAGAACTCTTTGATTAATCCTGATGGATTTAGATCTGATTTAAGGCTAGCGGAAAGCTAGGAAATGCGATCGCTTTGACGTGAATCATTTCTTATTTCTAGATCTGTAGAAGAGCTGTAAATTGTTGCTTGATTGGTGCTGGATAGCGTTAAGGAATCACCTTGCCCTTGCACAATATTGCTAGCACAATGCTCTTACAGAAGCTTTGACTGTCAAATTAAGCCTAAAAACATAGAATTTGCCTGTGGTGCTTGTGGCAAAACAGCATTCGTTCCTTGCTCCGATGAAGAATCAGTCTGTTTAGCTGCCACAAGACGTAGTAAAGCCAGTTAAACTAATAAATCTTGGTAATGCTATTTACCTGGCGAGCAGAAATCTTTAAGAAATATTTGTTAACTGACTCAGATTGAGGCGTTTAGTTGAGAGATTGTTAAGCTCAAAGTCGTTACTATAGGCAGCACGATTGAGCTGAAGCTGACGATACATACCCAGTCAAAACTGTCTTCCGCATCCCACTCGCACCTCTTATGCGAACTAGTGAACAAATTCAAGCAGAAATAGAAGAACGGTTAGGTTTTTTTCCACCTTTCTTTGCCGCTGCTCACTCAACCCCTGAGATCCTGGAGACGCTTTGGCAGCAGACTTTGTCTGCCTATCTGAATAATCCTTTGCCGACTTTAATTAAAGAAAAACTTTCAGCTTATCTGTCACGTTACTGTGCCGTACCGTATTGCCTGATTTGCCACAGTTGCAGCTTGCAGCCTTTAGGCATGTCCGCCTTAAATATCCTTCAGTTATTAGAGTCTCCGCCTCCCACAGAAGCAAGGATTCAGTTTTACATTAGTGTTCTAGAAGCCCAGCCTGCGGCTTTAATAACTTGGCCTGATCCAGGCTCATTGTTGGAAGAGAGCATTTTTAGCAGTGCAGTTTATATATTCCTCAGCTTGGATGCTTCTAAGGCTTGCTGCAACCAAATGCAGCGAGTGTTGGGAACTCAGTACTACAACCACTTGAGTGCGTTTTTGGCTTATTTGAAGCTGTGCCATGTTTGGGTAGAAGCGCATCCCGAAGTGACGTATGAGCTTGATCAACGGGCGCAAAAATATTTAGCTGCACTTTTGCAGGACGCTCCCCGCCTGAATCGGTTTTTTCGGCAGTATCGCCAACAGGTCACGACCGAAACCCAAAATCATGAGCAGCAGCTTTTGATCGAGATTACTCAGCGGCAGCGCATTGAGGCGGTGTTACAGGAAACGAATCAGGTGTTGCAGGCCTTGATCCATGCGGCACCCTCAGCCATTATTGCCTTGGACCAAAGGGGAAAGGTAAAGCTTTGGAATGCCGCTGCGGCAGCTATGTTTGGCTGGAAAGGGGCAGATGTTGTAGGTCAACCACTGCCGATTGTGTCTGATGCTGGACAAGCAGAATTTCAACAGCTTTATCAAGATATCTGCCGAGGAAAAACGGTCACCGGGTTACAGGTGCGCCGTCAACGACAAGATCATTCACAGATAGACTTGAGCCTCTCTGCGGGACCGCTTTATGACGCTGAGGGGCAGCTCAATGGGACGATCGCGGTGATTTCAGATGTGACGGAGCAAAAGCGATCGCAGGAGTTGCTAGAACGCCTCAGTCATCAGAACCACTTGATTCTCAACTCAGCGGGAGAAGGGATCTATGGCTTAGATCTGCAAGGTCACGTTACTTTTGTGAATCCTGCTGCTTCCCGAATGGTCGGTTGGGAAGTAGAAGAGTTGATTGGTCAGCCGATGCATGCCACGATTCATCACTCTAAGCTAGATGGCACACCTCATCTAGAGAGTGACTGCCCCATTTATGCCGCTTTCAAGGATGGGATGGTGCGACAAGGCATAGAAGATATCTTTTGGTGTAAGAATGGCACTTCATTTCCGGTGGAGTACACCTCCATGCCCATTCGTGAGCATGAAGTATTGGTGGGTGCGGTAGTTACATTCAAGGACATCACCGAACGCAAACGGGCAGAAGCCCAACTTCAACAACAAACAGAACGCGATCGCCTGCTTGCGGATATGGCTTTGCGAATTCGGCGATCGCTGAATCTAAATGATATTTTGCAGACCGCTGTGGCTGAGACACGAAATCTCCTGCAAATTGAGCGAGCCGCCATTTACCGAATTATTCCGGATCAACCTGGGCAATTTATTGTGGAATCCGTGGCTCCGGGCTGTCTATCCGTTCTGGGGATCGAGCTGCATGATCCTTGTTTTGATGTGGATTACAGTCACCAATATCAACAGGGGCGAATTTCTGTCGTCGATGATGTTTACCAAGCAAGCTATCTATCTTGTTACTTAGAATTTTTAGAACGCATCCAGATTCGAGCTAACCTCCTAGTGCCGATCGTGTCCAACGATCAGCTTTGGGGGCTGCTTTGCGCTCATCAGTGCTCTGCTCCCCGACACTGGGAACCGTTTGAGATTGACTCCCTGCAAAGGCTGGTAACTCAGCTCGCGATCGCCATTCAACAATCGGAACTTTACGAACAGGTGCAACGCTTAAATGCTCGCTTAGAGCAGCAAGTGGTAGAACGCACAGTGCAATTGCAGCAAGCCTTAGATTTTGAAGCCACTCTGAAACGGATCACTGATAAGGTCCGCGATAGCTTGGATGAAGACTACATTTTGAGCACAGCTGTCAAGGAATTAGCGCAAGGCTTAGGGGTGCCCTGTTGTGATACCGGACTCTACAGTGCCGACCACACAATCTCTACTATCAGTCATGATTACAGCCCTGGCCCCTCAGCCGTAGGCCAAGTCATTCAGATGGTTGATCGACCAGAAGTGTACTATCAGCTTTTACAAGGTCAGCATCTTCAGTTCTGTATCTACGAGGGTTTAACGCTACGTCCGATCCAAGTTGCAGCGACCTTGCTGGCTTGCCCGATTCTGGATGACCAAGGAGTCCTAGGAGATCTCTGGCTCTTTCGATCCAGTGGTTCAGTCTTTAATGGGCTAGAAATTCGTTTAGTGCAGCAAGTGGCTAACCAGTGCGCGATCGCCATTCGCCAAGCCCGCTTATACCAAAGATCGCGAACCCAGGTCGCCGAACTGGAAATGCTGAATCGCCTGAAGGATGACTTCCTCAGTACCGTGTCTCATGAGCTTCGCACTCCCATCTCCAACATGAAAATGGCGATTCACATGCTGCGGATGGCCCCCAGCGCCGAGCGGCAAGAACGCTACTTACAAATTTTGCAAACTGAATGTGCCCGTGAAGCTGAGCTGATCAACGATCTGCTAGATTTACAACGTCTGGAAGCTGCGTCTTATCCCCTTTTTGTGGTGGAGTCGATCGATTTGCAACATTGGCTGCCCGAACTTCTAGAGCCATTTCAGACGCGATCGCAGCAGCATCATCAGGTTTTGCGCCTAGAGTTCTTGTCTCAGCCACCTACTTTAATCTCGGACCGAGCCAGTTTAAGCCGAATCATTGCCGAGTTGCTCAACAACGCCTGTAAGTACACGCCGTCCAAAGGCCAAATTGTTGTACAGGTTAACCACCAGCCCCAGCCCAAAAACTTGTCAGCAGGGATCAACGCCAGCGTTACTTTAGCAGTTCGCAACCAGGTAGAAATCCCAGCCGCCGAGCTACCCCGGATTTTTGAAAAATTCTATCGCGTGCCGAATGCTGATCCTTGGAAACAAGGGGGAACAGGTCTAGGCTTAGCTTTAGTACAGCGACTGGCAGAGCGCTTGAAAGGAACGATCCGAGTCGATAGTGGTGGGGGATGGACTACGTTTTTGCTAGAGTTGCCAACCCAGCCTAGCCAGGAAACGGTTGAAAGTATTGAAGGTACTTAAATTTCTTCAGAAGCTTCATGACTAGCGCTTTTACCTTGATGGGCTTTGCGCTCCTGTAGCTTCAAAAGAATCTCAGCGTGAACTTCGCGAGTAATTGGATAAAAATACGCTAACCCTAACCCCAGCAGCAAAAAAGCTAAGGGGAGAGGGCCGACTAAGCAGCGAATGGCAAATAAAGCCGACTCAGGTTGTTGGGGTGCCTCCTGTCCTGCAACGGTGGCAATAAAACCAGAGCCATCCAAGACCTTACCGACCATAAACAAGCCGAAGGCTAAACCGATTTTTTGCAGCAGCACCATAAAGCCGTAGAAGATGCCTTCTCGTCTTTGCCCAGTTTGCAACTCATCGAGTTCAATTACATCTGGCATCATTGACCAAGGAATCAGATAGGCTGTTGAGACGCCAAACCCTGCGAGAAAAGCCAGCACAAACATTAGCGCTGTTTGCCCCGGTTGCAGGAAAAAAAGTGCAACTTCAGCAATGATCCACAAGCTCATGCCCATGAAGTAGACCACTTTTTTGCCTAGATGCTTACTCACTCTGCTCCAGACAAACAGCATGATCAGGGCAGTCACTTGAATGACCAGCACGACCTGAGTGAATGTTTCCTGGGAAAGGCGCATCCAGTGGACGACAAAGTAGGGAATAACCGCGACTGTATTTTGCACGGCGATCCAAGAGCAAAGGTAGATGCCAACTACAAACAGAAAAGGGCGATTGCGAAAGACAATGCCCAGTTGTTCTAAGTAGGGCAGCGGCTCTGTCCCGTCGCTACTCGCTTGGCGCTCTCTCTCAGTAACTGCGACTCGTTTTCGGGTACCCCAAACACACCAATAGAGTGGTAGCACTGACAAAACGGTGCAAACTCCCGCGAGCACAAGATACTGCTGAGCAGGATTTCCTTGAACCACCTTGAAGATGGCCAATGCCAACACTAGCGAGAGAATGCTGCCACCAATAGAGAAGGCAAAGCGGAAACTGTTGAGGTTGGTGCGCTCGTTATAGTCTTGCGTCAGTTCTGGTGTTAGAGCAGTGTAGGGTAGGTTAACTGCTGTATAAAACGTATTGAATAAGATAGAAATGCCCACGTAATACCAGAACAACCCCCACTGGTTGGTCACAGGGTTGCTACTGAAGCGTGGGATCAGCCACTGTAAAAAAAAGAAGATCCCAAAAGGGACGGCTCCAAAAATCATCCAAGGATGCCGACGCCCCCAACGGCTTTTAGTGCGATCGCTCAGTGTCCCTACGACTGGGTCGTTAACCGCATCCCAAACTTTGCCAATCATCAAGATATTGGCAGCCAACCCTGCTCCCAACCCTGCCACACTGGTAAAGAAGTACAACAAAAATACACCTAGTAAATTTGCTGTAATGGCAGGCCCTAAATCTCCCGCTCCATAGGCTAGCTTGGTACTCAAGCTCAGCTTTTCTTCTGCGGGAGTCGCAGCATCGGTAAGGGGAGACGGATCGTTCATAACAGTTGGCACCGACGAGAAAGAGCAACCTTGGTATGGAATAAAACAAGATAACTATCCGAGCACCAAGGGTTTATCAAAACTATCAGAAACTATCAGATTTTCTGCGCTTTGGCACGATAAGTTAACGGTAAAACTAGACCTTTAGTTTTACGAGCGGGTCGCTCTAGGGCTTGGCTGAAGCTCAGTGTCCAAGTTTGAGTCGGAGAAGCTCGATAAATCCACTGAGCGTGAGGACAAACGCGAGATTGCCGAGTGACTATAGTAGACGCTAGCTCAGGAGTATTAAGCGCTTTAGTGTTTAGTACCTTTTGAGTGAATTCCAAATCGAGCATTAAGTAACCTGCGGTTCGCCATTGCTGAGCAAACCCAAACAACATATCTCCACCCTCTCCATTCCAGAGAGCGAGTGAGGTTCCTAAATCGTCATCAAAAGTCCGGGGATTAAAGAGACAAACATTTTGCTGGGGTAAGTCCGTGTAAGCTCGGCGCATTTTGCTAGCCGCATCCAAAGCAGCCAGGCGAAGATAAGGTTGGCGGATCGAGTACCAAAATTGTTGCAGTCCTGCGTGCTCAGGCTTACCTAGCAGACCCGTTCTTCGAATCAAGTCGGCAACTAACCAACTCTCCCAGGTCAATGCTGCTTGAAAAGACTGGCGGTAATCATGCTCCATTAGACGTTGCTGCCAAATGGGTGGTAACTGCTGCATTTTACGGAGGCTACCCGCTTGGATTTTAGTCATGATCAACGCCACGACTTGGCTGTTTAGCTCTGGGCGATCGCGCAAGCCTTGGGTCAACCTCCAACTTGCTTCCAGATTGGCGCTCGCTGCCTCGGTTTGGCCGAGTCGATTCTTCTCTAGAGCATCAATAGCCAGCAGACGTTGTAGCTTCACAAAGCCAGCAAAGTTCGGGCGAACTTGAGTTGCATTGGGGTGGGACATCACTGAGGCCCACTGAGGTACTTCACCTTGTAGCCCTTGCTGACGGATGGCATTCAGGGTATCGGCATGCACCCGTAGATATTTTTGTAAGGACTGGGGCAGCGGCTCCACTGCATCAGTGGCATCTTCTAACTGCTTGTCTAAAAATTCTTGCAGTTCTGCCTGAATCGCCTCAAATTGCTGGATTGCTGTTGGAGTTAGGCGATCGCTTTTGGCACCCAGCAGATTGATGCCTAACTTAGCGCTTAATACCTCTAGCTGCAAAGCCGTACGATTAGGAGCAGAATCAGCAAATCGAGTTGTAAAAACTTGCCACTGTTGCTGCGATTGTTTTTCTTGCTCAGCCGCAACCCAATTGGCAACCCATAGACAGGCGATCGGCAAACTAGCAAAGCCCAAACAAAGCCATAAAAGTATCTTTTTTCGCATCTGTACTTAGCCGTGGGCGAGCAGAAATTTCTGAGAGGTCAGCTTAGGATTCCCAGTGTCACCATTGTCCGTATGCGTCCCAAATTGAATTGTGATGGTAGGGTCGTGGCAAAAGGGAGACTAGCAAGCTCAGAAATTCCTGAGTGAGATGGGGTTAAGAGTTGTATCATGCTCTTCATTCTTACTGCTTAATTGAATCAATCATGGTGGATCTTCACGTTTCTTGGGCCGAGTATTATCAAAAAATTGAAGCATTAGCTGCTCAAATTCATCAGTCAAATTGGCAATTCAATCAGATTATTTGTCTAGCTAAAGGTGGTTTGCGCGTTGGTGATATTCTGTCGCGAATTTATAATCAACCTTTAGCAATTTTGGCCACTTCATCTTATGGTGGGCTGAACAATCAAGTGCGGGGTTCGATTACGTTCTCGCGTGACTTAACTATGACAACTGCCAATTTGGGTAGCCATATCTTACTAGTAGACGACCTGGTAGATTCTGGAGTGACCCTAGAGCGCACCTTAACTTGGCTCGATCGCAAATACGGTTTTTATGTAGAAGAAGTACGAACAGCGGTGCTTTGGTATAAGGCTTGTTCCACCGTTGCGCCGGATTATTACGTAGACTACTTGCTCGACAATCCTTGGATTCATCAGCCTTTTGAAAAGTATGAGCAAATGAACCCTAGTGAACTAGTAACTCCAGCGATCGCGCCTCCGGTTAATCGTCAAGCTCAATAAATGTCAGTAAGTTTCAGGAATTGGAGTTGCGAACTGTGAAGGGGCTACAAACCAGCTTGATAGACTGAAATCACAATGTCAGATAAAAAGCCGGACAAAAGGCCAGACAAAAGCGATCGCTTGGAGAAGCCAGCTGTGCCAGATCACGCGAGTCATATAAAGCGCTTAGGTGGGTACTTAGTCGAAGCTGGCTTGTTGTCACCTGGGCAGATAGATGTGGCCTTGAATGATCAAAAGCTAACTGGAATGCGCTTTGGTGACATCCTGGTGACAAGGGGCTGGGTCAAACAACAAACAATTGAGTATTTGATGCAGAAAGTAATTGTCCCAGAACGCCAAGCTTCATTACAAAGACGCAAGACTCAAACTCACATTTCACCAGATCAGGTAAATAAAGCATCCCAGTCTCCATCAGGCGCACCCAAAGAGAGCCGACGCGAAGTTCCAATTACTAAACCCTTACCAGCCGTCAACAGCAGTGGTGAAGACGTCAGTTGGGTGGGGTAAATGACCCATCCTGCTTAGCTAGCCAAGGCTACTGAAAGAGCCATAACCAAATGGGCAAAGTAAACAAGAGGCCCGTAGAACCCACTGCTAGAGCCGTGACAGCTAAGTCACGATCCAAATCATAGGCTTCAGCAATCACAAGGGTGGCGAAAGCAGGCGGCATGGCCATTTGCAACACAATAACTAACTGAGCAGGACCCTGAACCCCAACCAGCCATAGCCCTAATCCCAGGAGGAATGGCACTACTAACATTTTGATGCCAAGGCTAATAGAGGCAAGACGTAGACTGCGCCAAGAAGACAATTGGCTGAGTCGCATCCCAATCAAAATCAAGGACAGAGCTACATTGCTCCAAGCTGCTATCTGTAAACTTTGCTCTAAAAGCGGAGGTAAGGGCACTGCCCGAAACGTTAACCCCAACCCCAAACTCCAAAGGGCGGGATTTTTGCCGAGAGCTTGCGCTAGCCACCCATAAGGCTGCACCCCCATTCCGTAACGAGCCGCCATGACGACTCCTAGTCCGTAAGCTCCTATCGTGGTTCCTAAGAGATCGTAGAACAATGCCCAAGCAAAGTATTTGGACCCGACCAAAGTTAGGGTGACAGGATAGCCTAAATAACCTGTATTCCCGACCATAGCAGCGAGTATGAAGCTGCCTCGGGTGGGCTTACTCGGATTAGGCTCGTTTAGATCAGGTTTGCTCAGGGCTAGAGCCTGGGATTGTGGTTGGTGTTGCAACCAAAGCCAAGCCAGACCTGCACCCAAAAAAATTGCGGCCCAGGCAGTCACAGGGGCAATCCAAATCGGTCCACTCAAACTAGCGCGCCGCAAAAACGCCACAATGCTAATTGGCACCCCGATCCAGAAGAGAAACTTTCCTAGAATGCCCATAGTCGCTGGAGGTAGCCGCTGACCTAGAGCTAGCCCCAAAAATACCCATCCGATCAGGGGTAAATAAAGTTTTAGCAGGCTGATTCCGAGGCTAGGCATAGCGGGATCAAAGCAAAAAGACTGGACTGTCGATTGATCGGCTCCGGTCTACAATTTTTAATATTGCAATCGGTTTAGTTGTTATGCTGCGACCTCAAGGCAGGAGTTGAAATTTGAATAACCCCGATCTGCCTGGAAAACCACCGCAAGTTCCTGCATCATTGGGCGACATCCCGGAAGCAGTGCGGGAAACCCCAGAGATTCAACCCCAGCCTAAGCTGCCTCGACAATGGCTCATGGGAGCGGCAGGTGGGTTAGGCGCGATCGCGCTCTTAAGTAGTGTTTGGCTCGTCTCTCAATCTCAAAAGCCAGCCCCTTCTAGTCCAGGTGCTAATGCTACAGCCCCCTCACCCCAAACAGAGCCAACTGTCGGTCCGAATGGAGAGACTTTGTTGGGGCATTTGCCTTATCCAGAAGCACCTGCCGCAGAGCTAGAACCTCTGACAATGGATGGCAATATCAAGCTAAGGAAAGCAGCGGCAGCAGCCTTTGAGTCGATGGTAGCAGCAGCTCAAGCAGACGGTGTAGCACTCGTACCGATTTCGGGGTTTCGCTCCCTAGCAGACCAACAGCATGTCTTTTTTGATATCAAGGCAGAACGCGGGCAGGATGCGACCAAGCGAGCCGAGGTAAGTGCCCCACCGGGCTACAGCGAGCACCATACAGGCTATGCCATTGATGTTGGTGATGCTAATGCTCCAGAGACTAACTTGAGTACGAGCTTTGAAGAGACTACAGCTTTTCAGTGGCTCAAAAACAATGCTGTTCGCTATAACTTTGAGATTTCTTTTACCAAAAATAATCCTCAGAATGTGAGTTACGAGCCTTGGCATTGGCGCTTTGTAGGCGATCGCGCCAGCTTAGAAACTTTTTATAAGGCGAAAAATCTAGCACCTGCTCCTAGTAGCACCAGTAGCCCCCAGTAGTCTTGAGTAGTCTTGAGTAGTCCTTAACTTCATGGTTCTGTCAGCCGCATGAATCAAATCACGCTTAACTTGGTTGCTATTTCTGTGTTTACCGTGACGATGACCAGCCTCTTAGGGCCGCTCGTCCATCTCTCGCCCCTGGTGCCTGCGATCGCGGTAGTGGCGCTGATGAGCTTGGTCACGGTGGATCGCTTTGCTTGGCAAGGGACAGGTGGCACCTTGGTAGTAGATTGGTTTGCCAGGCGGTCCCCGGCCCATCGCGATCGCGTGATTCATCACGAAGCAGGACATTTTCTAGTCGCTTATTTGCTCAATATTCCAATCACAGGGTATGCCTTAAGTGCTTGGGATGCTTTTAAGCAAGGCCAAGCAGGTCAAGGCGGAGTCACCTTTGACTGTCAAGAACTAGATGCAGAGTTACAACAAGGCACCCTTTCCGCCCAACTCCTAGAGCGCTACTGTACGGTTTGGATGGCGGGAGGTGTGGCAGAAACACTGGTCTATGGCGATGCCGAGGGAGGCGCAGATGACCTGCGAAAGTTCCGTACTATTTGGGTCCAACTGCGCCGTCCACAGCGAGAAGGGCAAGAAAAAGAACGATGGGCTGTTCTAAAAGCTCGAAATTTATTGCAACAGCATCAAGAAGCTTATACAGCTTTGGTAGAAGCGTTAAAACAAAAATTGAATGTGGCCGAGTGCTACCGCATTTTGGAACAACATCGTCCGAACCTAGAAGCTACAGCGATCAATCCTTAGGTTCTCTGCTAGCTCGCAGCCGCAGCTCTAGTTCTGGGCATGCTAAGCCAGAGTGCGTTCCTGTACAGGTACAGGTATTCGATCGCGAGCGGAGTCATGAATTTAGTCCAACCCAGTCTTTGGAACCAAGCTCAGCAAACTTTAGAAGAGGTTTGGGGGTACTCTGCGTTTCGACCGCCACAAGCTGAAGTTGTGCAGAGCTTGTTGGCACAACGAGATTCCCTGAGCATCATGCCGACCGGGGGTGGCAAGTCAATTTGCTTTCAATTGCCAGCCTTGCTGCAACCTGGGTTGACGTTAGTGGTTTCTCCCTTAGTAGCGCTGATGGAGAACCAAGTACAAGAACTGCAACAACGCCGCCTGCCTGCGGCCCTGCTCCACAGCGAACTGCCGATTCGACAGCGCAAACAAACGCTGTGGGCACTAGAACAACAAAAGCTGCGGTTGCTGTACCTCTCGCCAGAAACTTTGCTGAGTCCCGCTGTCTGGGAGAGAATATGCCAACCAAACTTGAAAATCAATAGTTTGGTACTCGATGAGGCTCATTGTTGTTAGAAATGCAAAATTACATTAAAATCCTTAATCGCTTGTAAGCAAAGGCTTTTTCTATAAGCTAATAGCTTAAGATCGGGTTTAGTCTCGATGGTGTAGCTCATGGCAAGGGCATATCGATTGGTAGCTAGACCTGCGGAAGTGGATCATGGGCATCCGTTTATGGTTTACAACTGCCAGCAGCAGCTTCACTATCATCTGACTCGATTTAGCAAGTTCGCCATTAAGTCTCGTACATTCGCCACAGTCCGGGGCTATCTGTACGCACTTCTACCTTACTTTACCTGGCTCGACACAGATTCCAGACAGGTTCAGGCTCAGCGACACTGGCAAGAGCCTCCAGAGCAAGTGCGCTTTGCCGTGGACGACTATTTAACCCAGCATATGCGGTGCCAGATTGGGGAACACCCTCTTGGCTTTCAAATGGTTTACCGGACAGGAAAGACCCCCGCTGAAGTCCGCACCTTTTTAACCGCCCTCAAGTGCTTCTATAAGCTCATGAAGCTGAACGGGTACTATTCCCATCCCAATCCCTTGATTGACTCCTCAGCCAAGATTTTCGCGGCTCTGGAGGCCGAAAGAGAGGATGCTACCCAGACGCCCCGAATGCCGGACATTAGCGGGGTTGAAAAGCCTTCAACTAGAAAACGCTTAACCGATAGCTATTTCAAGCTGGAAAGCGATGAGTGGGTGCCCCAGGTAATTGATAACCCTAACTTTCACAAACTGATTCTAGAGGCAGGACAACAATTGCCCAATTGGGGTTTAAGGGAGGAGTGCGTTACCCGCATACTTTTTGAATCCGGCGGGCGGATTTCAGAAGTCGTAGGAGTAACCCTAGAAGATTGGATGAAGCTGGGGTTAAAACAAGAAATTAGCACTTTTAGTAAACGTAGCAGAGGCAGGCGGGTTAAAGTTTTAAAGATCTCAAACGACACTGCTAAACGGTTGCGGCGCTACTTTAATACAGAGCGGATTAAGTTTAGTCCGGATCGGTATACACTTTCCGACTATCAAGAGCAGGCAAGGCTGAAACAGGCGGATTTAAGCGAAGTTCCGCTTTTTCTAACCATGCAGCGTACACCATTCAGCCCTCAAAACTACCGCGACAACTACTGGAAGCCCGCTTGCGCTATTGCTGGCATTGAAGCTGATTTACATCAAGCCCGTCATTGGTACGTCACGAGTGCCATCCGACAAATTTATGCGATTGCTGGTGCTAACCACGGGGAAGTGGAACGTCTGAAACGAACACTCCAACAATACATGGCCTGGAGAAGTGACGACACCATTAAAGCTTACGACCACTTCTTTGACAGCCTTGCCCACGCAAAGATTCAAGACGCGGTTCATCAGCAAATGGATTGGGATCTTAACCAGCACTTAGATTCCGCAAAAACTGAACCGCCTCAATCCTTTGAAGTCCATACACAGGTTTCCGTACCCGTTTCATCGAATCCACCGCAAGATGAAGACTTCGATTATCTTCGCAGGATAGGAGGCTAGGCCAGAATGGTTGATTCAAAGCTCGACGATCAAACGGATGCTTGGCAACGCTTAGCGGGTAAAATCTCCCCGCTTATTCTACAAGCACCCAAAACGGGGGGAGACCCACTAGATAAGTGGACTAAGGTGCATGACAAACTGGTGTGCTATCTAGAGCGCAATGCTCTGGGCAAACCTTGGGCCGATCACCTGGCACTGATAACTGCTGTCATGATGGCTCATCATCTACAGGTCAATACCATTCTGGGTGCATTGAGATCCCTGAATAGTCGTTGGGACAACCTCTTTCCAGCTCTAGGGTTGCAAACCCTAGCGGATTGGGAGGGCAAGAAGCACATGCGGATGTATTTAGAGGTAGAAGTTCTACCTGAAGATAGCCCAGTCACCCGTGTAGGATTCTGGAGAAATTACAGAACGGCAGTTAACCATACCCATCGCTGGTTAAAGTCTCTCCCTGAGGCTGTTCAAGAGAATTATCGTCCCTTTATCCTGCCCTATATAGACTCTAGAGAGGTTGAAGGTCTCACCAGGGATAAAGAAATTCAAGAACGTCAACGGCAGAAGCGCAAGTCAGAAACCGATGCCCTAATGCCTCATTTCTTACGAATTCGTGCTCAGGCACATCTTCGCTACAACAAGATGTGTCGTCTTCGCTCCTGCTGGTTTCAAGCCCTTCAGACTATCGCTGAACAGAATTTGCCATTCCCCTTCGCCTTTTCCTACGAAGAGGGACAAGAGCGATTGCATTTTAAGGTATGGGATCGCCGCAGTTTTGTAATGGCCCATGCCTCTGATTACCATTCAAGAAGCGTTTGGAAGGCTGCTGAAGGAGTGGCAGCGTTTGCGGATGAACGGAATAGACCGTTCTTAGAATTTATCAAGGCAGAGCGTTTGAGTGATGAAGCTTCACCAGAAGGATTGTGGTTCGAGGACATGCTCCGTGTTGGGGTTGTTGGGCAGGCTGGACAACGGATTGAAGATCAAGAACTTGCAGAGAAACGGCAGTCTTGGCTGAGAAATTGGGGTTACGGGGAGGAAGGTTCGGATAAAATGTCCGCCCCGTTTAGAGTATCGGTTTCTGAAGTTCTGAGTTGGAGCCACAAGGATGCTGTATTCATTGCTCAGGCACAAATAAAAGCGAAAGGGGTTTTCATTCCTGTAGAAGCCTTTTATGTAGCTGCTGTGTTTGGGCTTCTAGCAGTGGAGTTATTCACGACAACCGGAATGCGTATCAATGAGCTTCTACAAGTTCGTCTCAGCAAAGATGCGTTTACCCGTGTCGAGATTCCACCGACTGCGGCGGGACAACCCCCTTCTTTTCGCCATGTCTTTCACTTAATTCCCAAGGGTGAACGTACAGACAAGCCACACGACTACTTCATTGCTCAAGAGACAACGCGCTTGCTGGTGAAAGTTGCCAAAATGTTGCAGGAATACTATGCGATCAACCTGGACAACGGTGAAAGTTTACCTGCTGTGCCGTTTAATCCTAGTCATAGCAGATCTCACCGATTCAGGGACGCACCCTACCTATTTCAATACAACTACACCCATTTCAGTGATCGCGACATTACCGCCTGTATTCGATTTCTGCTACATGGAATGGTATTCAAAACTAGGGAGGGCAAACTAGTTGTCTTGAAGGCACACTTACTGCGACACGGCTTTGCCAACCATGCCGTTCAGGTTGAGAAGGTGGCCATCGACATTGTAGGAAACTGGCTGCATCAGAAAAATCCAGACATCACTTGGTACTACGCACAGGCAACCGAAACCCAAATTTCAGAAGCTTCTGACCTGTTCTTGGCACGGCTATCTAGCTATTTCAACTTAGGAGAATTTATTACCCGCTCTCCGGAAGAGTTGCGGCAGCAGCGGGAAGACGCCCTTAAGCGGATTGGAACGCTAAACCCAGTAAACGGTGGAGACTGCACGTTTCATTCCCCTTGCATCCACGGGTTAACTTGCAACGGTTGCGTTCACAAAGTACCAGATCCCTCTAAACGCTATCAAGTGGAGAAAAAACTCAGCTGGGCACGAGAAGAATTGGAATTTTGTAACAAGGAAAATCTACGTCCTGAAGCTGAGCAACTGAAAGAGCTTATTCGTAGGTGTGAAGTTGAACTTCTAGAGATGGATCAAATTGAGCACTACCAGGAGGACGAAAACCGTGATGCTACCATCTGCATCGAGTAGTGAAGAATCGGAAGCTCCCCAGTGGTTACAGGAAAAGGTCTACAGCCCCAAGATGGAGCGTACTGTCCGGTTGGTTAAAGCCAGTGTGGACGCGCTAGTTCAAGCGAAACAAACGGTTTCTAAGGCTACTGTCGTGGCAAAGTCAAAAGAGCTTGACCCGGAAGGGCAAGGTGTATGTGCTAGCGCCATTAAACGTAATGCGGATGCCTTTGCTTATTACGAGAAACACCGGAGTTACAAGGAGCCTCAAGGAAGGCGTGTAGTTCCTGCAAAAGAATCCATTGAAACAGACTCGCTCCGGATTAAGCCTAATCGGGATGAAAACCGAGCACGGCAACGCTACTTAAAACTCACTAAAGAGCAGTTAGTAGCACGCCTCATTGTGGTCGAGAATGCCTTCGCTCAGCAGCAGGAATGCTGGAATCAAAATAATGACGAGCTACTCAGCCAGCTCTTAAAAGAAGAGGCCGAGATGAATGAGGAGTTTGACGAGTCTCAAATCGCTACTTCAGACGAAGCAACTCAAAAGCTGATTGCTGAGAATAAGCAGCTGAAAAGTGAAAAAAGAAAATGGCAGGCTGAGAAGAGAAAATTACAGGATCGCCTGCTGGGACAGGAGTCGCTAGAGGCTGAAAATGATGGACTAAAGCAGAAGAATGCTTTTTTGATGAATCAGTTGACTATTGCCACTGCTGAGCAGAGAGAGCGTGATGCCCAGCAATTCTCCAAAGCGCTCAAGGCATCTAAACAAGATAAACAAGTAGGAGCGGCGGAAATTTCGGATATACCCTTTTGAGTAACCGGATTAAGTGATCCGGTGGTAATACCCTTGAAAAGAATTTTGGGGTAAGATGCCCTTTAAGTGCAAAAGCGACCCCCTGTAAGGTTGGTCGCCTTGCATAGCTCAGTATCCCGGTAGCTCTATAGAGCAGGTTCTTGGCGGTTCCGCGCTCGAATACGAGCTACCTGGGTTACATCTACTCCAAATAATTAGGAGGCGGACTAGCATGATTATGCCTAGCCCCACGCTTGCCAGCATAAATGGTGCGGCTTTTGAGCGTCAAGGGGTACCATTTCTGCGTACTTTGGATACTTCCAGCGAGCTTGACGAGGAAGAATCAATTATCGCAACGCTAGAACCCAAACAGAGACTTTCAAGCCTTAGCGAGACTCGGCAGCGTGTCGTCAAAATTGTTCGTAAATTCCCAGGGATCGACGCTAAGACGCTTGGCGGCATCTTAGGTATATCAAGGTATGCTGCCCTTGCGCATCTAAAGAGTTTGGCCAACCCCGATAAAAATGTCCTTCAATCGGAAGAAGGCAATAAACCTAAGTCTGGGGCGAAAGCAACGCTTTATTTCTTCCTAGCAGAAGATATTTCAGCCGAACTAGTAGATGTTGTTCTGGGTGCAGGAGCCGTGGAATCCAATTTAGACATGGATGCTGGAAATTCTCAGCCCTTAAAGCCACGTACCCGTCCAGGCAAAAAAGTAATCTATGACTCCAGCGATCCTGCTTCATCGTTCGCAAACATGCTCCCTCCTACACAAGAGTTAGCTATAGCGATTGCAAAAGCTGGAGATAAGGGGAGTACTGTCAATGAACTTGAAAGTAGTACTGGACAAAAGACAAAAAGGCTTTATGAACGATTGAAGTTCTTGATGGAGCGTGAGCTAGCGAGTCGCAAAACCCTTCCTGGTTTCAGGAATCGCTATGCCTATATTGCTACTTCAACTCTCAAAACAATAGTTGAGCAGCTCCCCCAGGAACAGACAGACCTTCACCAAGCTACGCCTTCTTCTAACGTCGATACATGCGATCAGCCTTTAAGCCGTACTATGACAGTCCAATCATCCGAACCTTCTTCGATCCAAACCCCTGAAGATACTCTGTCTCAACTACAGCAAGACAACCAAGAAATATTTGAGGTTATGGCTGAGATGGCAAAGAAGCTCAAGGAGCTAGAAAATCGCTTTGAGAGCCTTGAGAGCGCTCTACGAAGTAAGCGTACTTTAAAGTCCGCAGACATTCGGGCGATTTTGAATTCCAATCCGAAACCTCTGAGCTAAACGGTGAGGCCAAGCTAATCTCACGTTTGCCTTTTCATAGGCGACAATGGCCCTCTACACCCCTTAGTCGGTGAGGAGGGTCATTGTTCACTCATTTGTATCAAGACGCTAATACATGGACTTAGACCCTAGCCGATACTCTAGTCAGTAAAGAGCTGAGCAATTGATATATCTAGTGCTTTTGCTAGCCTATTTATCATGTCTAGAGTAGGGTTTGCGTCGCCCCTTTCAAGATTAGAAATGTAAGTGCGGTGGAGTTCAGCTAGCTCTGCTAGCTTCTCTTGAGTAATATCTAATTCTCGCCGCCGTCGCCGGATGGCTTTACCAAAACGTTGCCGGATTTCTTGATCATTTTGCGTCACCGCATAATGCTGCTAGACGTTGCTCTAGTTTTCCACAGTCAGGCGACCAACTTTTGTCTGATTCAGTCTACAATTGACATATTCTCTTGCAACTGAGAAATGACTGCGGCGCGATCCTATTCGGCACGACTACTGCCAGAGGGTTTTCCTCATCAGATACCCCAGCCAAAGCTGAGGATCGGGGATCGTGTTAGCTGGCGACCCTTGCCAAGCCAGGACTTTGGTACTGTGACAGGGCTGCAATATGCCCCAGCAGAACACTTAAAGTCCTGGGCTTGGCGTTACTTAATTTGGCTTGACCCTCAATCACCTTCCTTCGCTTGGACTTGTACAGATACCGCTTGGGAAGCAGACTTAGAACTACTGGCTACCGCTCAGCGCAACACCACGATTGAGGTGGGGCAGGAGTGAGCCTACGAGACTTGGGACAACGAGAGATCGCTTTGCTGAAGCTCTACACTCGCTGCCAGTTGGGAATGTCACCGCAAGAGTTCTACGCCAAGTGGAGCGTGACCCATGCTCAGATGGCCCAAATCTGCGGTTGCTCTGAACCTACCGTTGATCGCTGGTTTGCCAGAGCTAAGAATTACCGTCCACCCGAAGCACTCTACCTGAGGCGACTGGCAGAAATGGATTTGCTATGGGAGTCATATGAGCAAATTCCTCCAGCATTGAGACAAGTGCTCTGCCCCCCAACCTCCGACAATGGACAAGAACCATCACCGTGATAGCAAAGGTTTGTCTGGGCTAGCTACAGCATTTACTGTGAGAACAGTCTATGGATTTCTAGTTCTCCAGTACCAATGACTATTCAAATCACCTTGGAGCATCGCCTGCTCCAGTTATCTCAGGAAGAACAGTCTATCGCTAAGATTGCGGCGACTCGGCACGCATCGCGGCTGCGATTTAAGGCGCTCTTAGCTAATCGGCGGTTTGCCTACACCCCAGTCGGTTCTTTCCAGCTTCGCAGAGACACTCTGAGGCGGATGGTGAGCAAGTACTCAGAGCAATTGGTGTACCGACCCCTCGAAGAAATGCAGTACTGGTTTACCTACTCCAGTGGTGCCTTCTTAGAGCCTGGGTATCCACCCTTGTTCTACAGCAGGACTGAACAGCGGCGCATGACGGCTAATAAGAGCGCCGTGGCAGGGATTGGTGAGGGGATCGCCGGATTCCTAGCTCAACGGTACTACCAATGTCGCAAGTTGGCCCGCCCTAACCATGACTACCCAGATATTGTCATGCAGGGGAATGGAAATACTTACCTGATTGAGGCGAAGGCAACCACTGACTCAACTCTAGGAATCAAACAGGTGCTAGAGGACGAGCTGGTTCGGATGGCAGGTTACATTTCTGCTTGCGCTGAACTAGACACTCGGCCTGTGGTGGGGATTTTAGTCGGCACCGCTTTGATGAGTGAGACAGACTACCGCTGCTACATTACTGAGGTGGCTTTATGAGATTCAAACTGCTGTCTCAAGAAGAGTTCATCCTACAGAACGTCGTAGACCTGATTCAAAGCTCA
Organism: Trichocoleus sp. FACHB-591; assembly: GCF_014695845.1. Classification (NCBI taxonomy): domain Bacteria; kingdom Bacillati; phylum Cyanobacteriota; class Cyanophyceae; order Leptolyngbyales; family Trichocoleusaceae; genus Trichocoleus; species Trichocoleus sp. FACHB-591. Next base: position 70,227 of record NZ_JACJPA010000114.1, on the reverse strand, counting down.
GTGGTACGAGAATCGCAAACGTGCAGTAGTGCAGTTGAGTTTGGCTTAACTGAGCTAGTCAAAGAGCAGATGCGTCGGATCGCGCAAGAAAACAACACCCAGCGCTGGGGCGATGCCTTAGAGTTGGCAATCCTAGATGTTCGCCAAAAAGTAGAGGGGCGTTTAGCTGAGCGCCACATTCGCTTTGACCTCAAACCCCATCTTGGGGGAATAGAAACTGCCCTGAAGTATCCAGGTAAAGAAATCACTTACCTCCAAGACAGGCTGGCCCAGTCTAGAAGAACGAACAGAATTGGAAAGCGCAATAGGATTGCTGAGGCAGCTCAGACTCCGTTTGAGATCACAGAGGTCGGGCTGCAAAATTCAATAGAGGCTCTGATCGCTGCTCCAGTGGGCAAAGTGTACGAGTTGAATCTGGAAGAAGTGAGGCGATCTTATGAGGTAGAAGGGGAGTGGTTCCCCTTTCAGGTTGCTGTTGAAGAGTTTGAATTTGTAGTTGATGATGACGGGACAGTTTTTATCTCGACTGAGAACTTTCCTGAAAAGCTTGTTCTAGAGGCACGAGAAATGCTTGTAGGTTTGGCAAAGCGATTATATATACACTCAGCCTAAGTTGTTCAACTTAGCATTTCTTTTGAAAGGTAATTGCCCCTCAAAGTACATTGAATATACTAAATTTACTTTGTCAGCGAGATTTACTGCGTTTGTTCAGATGAGGAAGCAACTTCTTGTATCTGCATCTCATTTGGAAGCTGAAATTTAGGTCAAACTAAACCTATTCGATTTCTGATTTAGCAAAAAGGGATAACTGTACATGGTTTTTTAGGAAGGGTCTGTTACCGTCTGGAAGATACTCTTCACTGTCCCAAGTTTCTACAGTTGGTCTATGCCACCAGTAGTTTAAGAGTGATTCATTAACAGCTCCGGTTAAATCTCGGTCTGGCCATATGTGAAGGCGATCTATGCAACCAACTCTTTCTGCTGCCTCTTCAATATCGCCCCATTGCCTAATAAAGTACTCTACCCAAGGCCCTCTACCCATCACAGACTGAGCAAATTCCAAACCAGCTGCTAGCATTCTTTTTCCATTTGTCCCACGGGCATTAATAGGTTCCCAGAAAATAACTTCGGGATTGATCGCCATAACTTTGTCAAGATGCTGGACAAAATTTTGGAGGGTCATTTCTGGTGGTGTAGGGGCAACAGCGACATATAGTCGGCAACCATGCTTAGCTCCCTCTAGAAGTGCCTTGTAACGTGCTGTTGGTGGAGGAGAATTAGGCTCAATCTGGCGGCTTAGCTCATCCTCTATGTAGGGAAGGCTCATACCTATAGTGACGTTAGGGTTGGCTAAAACATCTAGATCATTTAGCCAGAGAGGACTACGAGTCAGAAGCCTTACCCGTTTTCCGTATTTGAGTAGAATCTCTATAGTTCTGCGGGTAATAGCTCCTACTTCCTTATTTTGGTAAGGATCGGTTCCTGAGCAGAGTAAGACTACTCCCCGACCAGCAGGTGTTTCATACCAAGTTCTCTTTCGACTTAACTTTTCTTCTAGCTTTTCAGGTACTCCCTCACGGATTAGAAGGTACTTACCCCAATCCATCTGGGGGTTATCTATTCCACTTTCCTTAAGATGAGACTGTCTTGCTCTAATAACTGGAGTCGAGGGTACGTAACAAAATGTACATCCGTGTAGACAACCTGACGCTACGTTAATGACATAGTCACACAGACCTTTCTTACTAAGGGCGCTTTCTTGGAGTGGATTAACAACCTTTTCAGTGCCTCTTATAATAGGCATAAGTAGTACATTGATACCATGGGTTAATCTTAGTTTAAACCTTTAAAGAATACCAGGTTTAAGATCTGTAGAATTCAATCTAAGAGATGAACTTTACGGAAAGTCTAAAAATAAGTATCAAAACTGCATCTATACTTAACAGAACTGTTCTCTAATTCTATTATTTGCGATTAGAATCGTATACAACTGAAGTGTTATTTCAGTTTGAGTACTAAATCTTACTTAAAACTAGACTTTTATTAGAATCTTATTCTTCTTGGAATTAAGTAAATATTAGTTGACACATCGGCTCTACATATAGACTACTTACGGAAAGGTTGAATGAGTAAGGAGAACAACTGTTATTGGAGTGCTGATGGTAGCCACTTACCTAATGTGCATGCACATACCAAGGTTAAGCACAGAGTACTAGAGAACTATGTTCAGAACTGGATAGAAACTCTAACTGGCCATGGAGCACACGGCGCTAAAACTGTGACTCTAATTGATGGTTTTTGTGGCGGAGGGATGTACAAAGATGCAGACGGCCTTTGGGAAGGTTCGTCAATACGCATGCTTCAAAAAGTTCAAGAGGGCTTAGATAATGTAAGGCTTCGTAAGCCATGGCATGAACTAGATGCTGAATTTATATTTATTGATAATAAAAAAGCTCATACTAAGTGTTTAGAACTGCAACTAAAAGATGCTGGATTTGAGCATCTTTTAGTTAATGGCAAATGCAAAATATTAACTGGAAGATTTGAAAAGCATTTGGAATATTGCTTAAATCGAGTAAAGGAGAGGGGAGGATACTCATTCTTTTTCTTAGATCCTTTTGGCTTAGATATTTCTCCATCAATTGTTAGAGAAATTCTTCGCCTGGGACGCTCAGAAGTGCTTTTTAATCACATGCTTTCTGGCTTGGTTCGAATTCTCAAGAGAAGAGAAGATCGGTATAAAAACTTTTTTGAAGATTTTGAAGCGGATGAATACTACCGAGATATTGCTGATCAGGACGATTTTAGGTTAAAGCAAGCTTATCTTAGAAATGAAGCACTGAACATTTTTAGAACTGAGGGAGAAGCTAAGTTTGCTCATACATTTGCTCTAATGTCTAATCCTAAGAGTGTCCTTTATTATCTTATTCATCTTTCTGGAAATCCAACTGCCTTGAGTGTTATGAGGAACACGACCTGGCTGCAAAATAACTTAGAATATCAATTTCATTATGGAGTTTATGGACTTGGGTACAGAACTCTAGATGACATTGCTAATAACCTAACAATTTATAATATTGAAGAACAAAACGTTAGGCTTTGTGTTGATAGGCTTGCTAATCAATTAATGGAGTTTATCACTGAGGAGGGTGATACTGCTTTTAACAAGTTGTATTGCTCGACAATACAAGAAAATCCTGCAACTAAGCAGCTGTACTTTCAAGCAATAAATCTTTTGCAGGATGAAGGCGATCTTATAGCCTTTAGAGAAGGAAAACACACGGATAGCAGAAGAATTGAAAACAAGGATATTATCAAGCGAGCTAGATTTAAGCAGACTTTTCTTCTGGATAACCAATACAAACAGAAGAGTGCAAAACAAAAAAAATCTCGCGTAAACTCTCAAAAGTCTGAAAAAGTTATTGTGATCCCTGACCAAGAGCAATTAAAGCTTCTTGATCTCTAATTTTTTTAAGAAGCACAAGAACACAAATCAGTTTAGCTCTATAAGAGGTGGATAGGAGGTGTCAGCAGCCAGCATTAGTAGCTATGAGGTTGCGATCAATCGGGTCAATCTTTTAGTTCAAGCCGCCACCACCTCATCAAGTTCCTTTTATATTGAGTCATCCTTCCAGTCACAGAGCGGACAGTCCCAATGAACTTTTAGATCTTCGTAGGGAATGCTGATCTCGCACTGTGGGCATCGGCCTGTAAAAAGTGGATGCGTATCGAGTAGAGCTAGCTTTTCTAAACGTGACCATCGCTGTTGTGGAGTCACAACCAGCTCGCCGTTATAGTAGCTAGCTCCTTCTGGTTCCCAAAGTTCTTCTGGTTTTGCCATAGGATCGCGTTGAAAGTCGAGACAAGAATTACTGCTCACACCCCCTGGATGCAAAGTGCAGACTAAGAATGGGGTATGGGCATAGAAAATGCAGCGATCACATTCTGGTAGCTTACACCTGATAGTGAGTTCACTCATGCTACGACTCCAGCTTTTAAGCTTGAATAACGTCAGAACTTGCTCCAAGATGCCCCAGCATCACGCTCTAAAAACATTAGTGTCCAACGTGATTGCTTCAACACCGTATGTCAAGCGTTTAAGGATTTATGGATTGCTGAGGCAAAAGCTCTTACCTGGCTTGAGAAACTTTGGTGTTGTCTTTTAGCCTGACAGGTCAACCCATCCAAAAACAGGCCAAGCTGCTTGATAGGTAGTCAAGAACTATGCCGTCAATAGCACTTTGTAAAGTGAACAAAAGCTATCAAGGACTTTTAGCTGAAAATTCTGTAATTTCCAGTCTGGCTTGGCTTGAAGGAAGTTAGAGAGTGGGTCGCACTATGAAATCGATATACTACAATAAGCGTTAGGTTGCATTCCTCTCAAGGAACTGTTCAAGCAACTGCAAGATAAGAAAGTGAGTTATGACGCTAGAGCTTGACTGGTAAAACGCTATATCTAGCGTGGTATTCACAAAGTCTCTTGGAATGCTTACACTAGAGGAAACTGTACCACTACTGTACCAACTCAATTGGAGGGCTTGCTCACTTGCCAAAGGCTTGTGCTACTGTAAAAAATTAAGGCGACTGAAACCAGATGAGAAATCAAAAGGAATCAGCCGCCTTGATATAAATCTTTAGATTTGAGTGGCTCATAGCAAACCAATGAATGCGCCGAGCTGGGAAACTTGGGAACGCAGTTTTAGGTTTTGCTAGAGCCTTCTACCCCTTCTAAGCTAAAGGAGGCAGTTTTACTGCATCAATTTTAAACACAAAGCGAACTCAGGGTCAATTCGCAAAACGTCATACCGCAGACCTGTTATCCCTGAGAAACAGGCAGAGAAGGAGCCAAGAATGTCCCCCGAATCTTCTCAGAGTAAGGCTCCCAACAAATCTATACTCCGCACAAAACTCTCGGTTTTTGGTGAAACCACTCTAAAAGTGCTGTTATATATCAGTGAATCTGAGGGAATTGGCACAACCGAACTCAGCAAAGCAATACCACTCTCTAGAGGGCAAACCCGTAAGCATGCTGGAAAGCTCGAAGAATCTAGCTTCATAGTTCGACAAGAGATCCCGCACCCTAATAAGGGAATGCCTCCCAAATACACCTACTGTCTCAATCCTGATTTAAGTAGGAAGCAACTCCAAGAAGTTGTACGTGAAAGGCTTACTGAATTAGCAAGCAAAGCAGCAGTTAAACCTGTAAAGCTGGGCGATTCCAGCAAGGTATCAACACTAATGGGTGAATCTAAAGCACCAGAACCGAATAAAAACAAGCCTATTCAACCCGCTGTTGCTCCAGATCTAGCAGTGGAGGATTCTTCAATGCGTTCGACTGCAAAGCGACTTCTAGACAACTATCCTGCTTTTGATTCTTTGTGGTCTCAAGAAGTTCAAGAGAAGTGGTTCAGCACTCTCGAAACTCTTACTAGGGTAGCTTCCTTAGAGCAGAACGAATCAGAGTCTCTCTAGAGCAGCAAGGTAAAAGGACCACGAAGTTTCAATCACTCTGGAATAGAGCAATTTCTATATCCTTGCTTTGCGCTGTCCAAAAATGTTCTAAGCACACCTGAAAAATCGTTATTAATTTACGAGGGCTGAAATGGGTAAAGCTGAGCGATGCCAAATCATGCAAAAAATCCAGAATGAGCGCAATTCTTTTGTGATTTCGTATGTCACAAGCACTCGTCAGGGTTTAGAAGTCCAAATGGCTATGGATTCTGTTAGAAAGATTTATGAGCATCTCCGCCTGATTACAACTCCTAAGTCTGAAACGAAAATTGATTTATTTCTTTATAGCAATGGTGGTGATGGGACTGTACCTTGGCGGTTAGTAACTCTTATTCGGGAGTACACGAATAATTTTTCTGTTCTCATTCCGCATCGTGCTTTTAGTGCCGCCACACTTACGGCGTTGGGTGCTGATAAAGTTTTGATGCATCCAATGGGTATGCTAGGCCCCACCGATCCAACGGTAGTCAATCCTTTTAATCCGCGTGACCATCTGAATCAGCCACTTGGAATTAGTGTGGAAGATGTGACTGCCTATATCGCACTTGTTAAAGAAGATGTAGGAATTCACCACGAGGATGAGTTGGTTCAGGCATTCAATAAGTTAGCGGATCAAGTACATCCGTTAGCTCTTGGAAATGTTAAACGTTCGCTCTCGCAGTCCAGAATGATGGCAAAAAAGTTGCTGTACCTTCATATGGACTTAAAAAAAGATGAACATAAGATCAATGAGATCGTTGACGGATTAACATCCAAGCTCTTTTTCCACGGGCACCCGATCAATCGCAACGAAGCCAAAGAGCAAATCGGATTACCAACTATTGAGTTTCCGTCTTCTTCTTTAGAGGAGCTAATGTGGGAGCTTTACTTAGACTACGAACATGAAATTCACATGGAGGAACCTTTCAACCCAGCTATGGAGTGGAGTACTCAGTTCCCAACAGCTCAGGCTGGACACCTACCAGTTTTGACTACGAAGGAAACGGCAAAACTGGTTTACGTTGAGAGTGCTGCACGTACAGATATATACACCTGCGATTATCAAATAGTTGGACAGAAATCACCTGAAGGCATTGTTCAAGCTACATTTCTTCTTCAGAACGGCGGTTGGTCTGTTGAATAAAGTTTAGTTGAGCTAAAATTAAAGACTTGATAGACTCTACCTTGTGGTCTTGACCCTCTCCTCCACAAAAGCTATCTTTAAGTGAGAGAAGGGACTCCTATGCTTGTATTACAACAGTCGGTTGATAACCACACTTCATTTACTTTGATGCCTGTAACCAATACTGGCAAAATTTCTTCCTCTGTTGTGCCTGAACGGTTTAGCAGCACTTCAAAACCACAGCAAACTTCGATCTTAGCTTCTGATTTCAGTTCCACTAGTCAGCCTCGTCTGTCTACTATGGTATCTTGCGAAACTCGAATCAAGCATTAATGTTAGCCAATTAGGCACAGCTGCATTTTTGTTCATGCCTTTTATTACAGCAGGTAGACTAGTCTACCTGCTGTTTTGGTTTCTTAGCTTTAGTAGAGCTAGACCTACTGCTGCTTAACAACTTTCTTACTCAGCCTCAACAAGTTGTTAAGTCAATTTTAAGATCGCCCAATAGTAGACCTACTAAAGCATCGCTCTCCTCATCCATGAGTGAGAGAGCCTTGAGTCCCTTCATGGCAGCGGTCAGTCAACCCGGTTCGGTAGGGGTTGACGGATGAAAAATGCCGTGCGATTACAATGCAGCTAGGGTGAGGGGCAGAGGTTGCTGCTTCCCCTCCACTCGCTTCGTTTCGCCCCTCGCCCTTCAAGGGGTTCAATCTGCACGGCATTTTTCAAGCGGCGCTATCGACCTGAGTGGGGTAGGGCGAGTCGCCTTGGCTAACTCAATTGTTGAAATCTTCTAAGTGCTGACAAACCTGAAGCTCTTTTTGGCTTGAAACTGACAAGCCATGTAGGTAGTCTCTACCTTGTGCTGAGTCTGACTGAGACTACAATAGTTAGTATCAAAGAGAAACGCTGCCCTTTAGTTCATTGTAGTGAACCTGACCAGCGCTTCCCCTACTTGCATCGGTTTGACGATCCTTCACTTCAGAACACGCCCTCTACAGCAGTCTGGAATGGTCGGTCATCGGTTTAATGCAAGTATTTATACCTATTGTATGTTTAGAACACAATATTGATACTTTGTTCCCTCAACCAAGTAGGTGAGTTATTCCATTGGGGCGGGTTGGGGGCAATTGTGTCATAACTGCTTGACACACTGCGAGAAGCTGAAGCTATTCCTAGAGGCGAGAGAAGCTGCTCAGACTAGGGGCATAGAGCTTTTGTAGCCACTCTCCCTGCATACAGACGTATACCTATCATCGTTTTCTTCTAAAAGGCAGGCTGAGCTCTAATTGCTATTAAGCCATCATTGGAGTGAGAGCGCTTGAGATTGGGGGGGGGAATGATTTGTCTTCTGACAGACTTAAGTTTCAGAACTGCAAGATTTTGGTAGTAGATGACGAGAAGCCACTTGTAGAACTCGTAGATATTATCCTGAGTTCCTATGGGGCTGAGGTGATAGCTACAACCTCGTCTGATGAAGCTTTGAGGCTTTTCATTGAAAGGAAGCCCGATCTAGTGGTTAGTGATATTGCTATGCCTGGAATGGATGGTCATGATCTTATCCGGTGTATCCGAAACTTAACTCCAGATCAAGGAGGGCAGGTACCAGCATTGGCCCTAACAGCATTTGGAGATTCTAGAACTAAGCAGAAGGCACTCACGGCGGGTTTCCATAACTTCCTAGTGAAGCCAGTTGATCTATATGTCTTAGTGAGTGTTTGTTCAGGACTGATAAAAGTTTCACGCTAGGCTAGAGCCTTATTCGTTTTTCTTGATGGCACGCTAGGTGTCAAGACTAAAAACTTCCTTACTATATAGCTAGGTACTTGACCCGCATATGCCCTCCTTCTTCAAGGGGTAAATCCGTACAGCATTTTTCGAGCAGCGCTGCCAGACGAGACCAAGGGGTTCCTGAGCTGAGTGTTTTATATCTTTCTGTGTTGGCTTGATGTTTTTTACTCCAGAAAGTAAACTTTCAATCAAGTGTAATGTTTTATACACAGTGTCCTTAAGAATTAATAAAGAATGAGACTGTGACATCAGAGGTTTCACATGTACCCCCTAGTGCTATCTCACGACCTTGTTCAGTCGTTCAAGTTTTGGTATCAAAACGAAATCCATGAGGGAATGTGTTCCGACAGGGAAATGTACCGCCTTTGCATGGCATACAAGGCTGAAGGTAGGCAAAAAGCTTTTTCCTTGGCGGTTTCCTTGGCGGAGCATGGTGCTCAAGTTTGCGTCACTTGTAGAAGAACTGAGTACAAGGTGTGGGTCAGCTTAAGAACCTTGCCTAGCACTACACTGGCTCCCTTAGAAGAGGCGCTCTCTGCCGTTTAAGGAAGGTTTTGAAATGTGAACCACTGAGTTAAGACAGCTCACTGTAGGCTTGGCTTCTCTCAAAAGCGGGCTATATTACGTGACTCGGCTACTTGATCAATTAGTCTGACCACTGCTCCAGTCACTAGCGTTGGAAAATTCGTTACGTTATGGCCCACAGTTAGAAACCGGATTGCTACATCTTCCCGCAGGGCTTTTGCTAAAGCCTTTGAAACACCGTATTGCTGGTATGCCAACTCTAAATGCTGCCTTGCTTGTTGCAACTTCTCAGAGGACGGCAAGTAATGACGTTTGACCCGCGAGTTAAAGTCGGGATCAGCAGGCACTAAATTCCAGAGTTCGTTGATTGGGTAGATTGATACGGGCACCAAATGGTCTAGGTCGTAGCTCACACCACTTCGGATTCGCCGCTCTGTCCAAGGGCAAACAAACTCGTACCCCTCCACTAGCAGCAAATCAATATTGTTGCGTTCCCAAGTCAGAGGTCGGCGGTTGTCAGGGCGATCAGTTAGCAGACGGTAAATGTCACCGCGATCAACTTGTTGAGTGCTCCCCTGCTCCACACCCTCTGAAAATAGGCACCACTCATGAATGCAGAGTGCCTCAACCCATAACGATAAGGTCTGAAACGACTGCCATAGCTCAGCCTGGATAACTAGGCACTTGTCGTTGTTCTGCGTTCCAGGTACAGGAACAGCTAGCCCATCAAGTTCTTCGTACCTAACAGGCTGTGAGAATACTGTCCAATGACCAGGGCCAGCGTAACGGATTGGCATTTCCAGGGTTTTGCTAATTTCTCTAATAGCCTTTTGGTAAGCTTTTAAGAAATCTTGAGAGTACAAAGCCCGCTTACGGGCAACTCGCATCTCATTGATGACGAAGAAGCCATCTGAAGGGCGGGAAGCGGTTTCTAATTCTTGTTCCCACCGTAAGCGAAGCGCAGCTAGGGTTGGTCGAAACGCCATATCGTTTTTTGGTTTACCATTCAGCTCTGCCCGTTGCCCCTGAAAGATTGGCTTGTTCGGCTCAACGAACGGCCAGTAATAAGCAACCCAATGCTCTGATAAAACCTTGAGCGGAACTGCAACATCTTGGTTGTAGTTCCTCAAGTCTGGAAAGGACAGCACGACATCATTGATCGCTCTCAGCAGCGCGATCTTGTAGCTGGTCGCTTTCGCCTCATGCTTGAGAATCGTACTAATGACTTTCCCTGATCCAATTCGATTCATTGGCCGAATCTAGCTGCTAATAGTGAGCTAAAGCTGATGTAGCCAACTTCAAGAGGTGAAATCGGCCCGAAGTTTCTCAAGCGGCGATACTGAGCCAAATTGTGGCTCTAATAAGCAACATTTTTGGAACGAAAACACTATATAGCCCAGGTGGAACCGAATACTGTACCAGCCCAGTACCTTAACTTAATGGAGTAAGTAATTGTTGCCCCATGTTGAAGTTTGAAACTAAGAACTCAACGTAGGACTTTTAAGTTTCATTTGCTTCCAGGCAAGAAATTCCAAAATATGTAAACTATTCGGCTAATCACCCAGAACATATACGCTCCAAAAACCAGCCATCCTAAAATTTGCAAGAAAGGGTTTTTGGATAGGCGTGTTACTACTACAAATATGACAACTGCTAATAGTGCAGCTATTTGAGCCGGAGGAATAGGCATTGGTTTTATTGGATATTGCAACAGACTTCAATATCACCCAGAGTATAAAAGTCTGAGCGTGAAATATTTAACTGGAAATTGCTTACTCCTCACAGCCGATCCCATCCTTATCCCTATCAAATTTGTGCGGGTCAGGTTGCAAAACTTTGAAGTTGCGGTAGGAAACGTCTTTACAATCTAGGTCTGGTGACGGTGGTGGGATGCATACGTCTGGATAAGCAGGATCGCAGTTACTTTGAGCTAGGGACTGGGGTTGAAAAGTAGCGAATCCAAGTAAAGCCATGACAAGGGCAGCGCCTAGGACGGCAACTGACAGACGGACCGTTTTGATCATTTAGTATTAGCGAGCGAACCTCGCTGAAAATTCTCTTACACACCGAGTTATAACCACTCAACAGTGAAGTAGCCATAAACAGGCTATGAAGAGTTGATTTGCAATAAATAGTTGCTGTGAGGCTTAGTGGGGCTTGAGTGAACGCTTTTGATTAGTGCTCTACTCTTACTCAATAAGTCCATGAATCTGAAATGGTTTGCTGACAGATGGTATGCCCTGCTTACTACTATCTGTTCAGTTATTTTGACAACAGCTACGCTACTGGCTGTTTACCCATTTGACTTCAATAGATTTGGCGTTTTGGTGCTTACGGCTGGACTCTCTTGGAACTTCTGGTATATAGGTCATAGTGCTCGCTCTAGCGAGAAAAAGAAGAAGCAGTTACTTCAGTCTTATCAAAAAGGCTCTGGTGAGTGGATTACTGATCCTGATCTTGTCAAAGAGGTTATTTCAGCCTTCAAAGAGCGCTCTCCTAAGGAAGTAGAAGATTTTTACAGAGACCTACAGTACAAGATGCACTCACTCATTAAGGAATATAGATTGGGAAATGTTAGAACGGGATTTGTAGAAGTGACCGAAGCTTATTTTCAAGTTGTTCGTCCAAATGTAAATCCTTTGCTCGCTCGCCAAAGAGCACTGGATGAGCTTGACTCCTATAAATAGCAAGAACAACTAAACTTGGGTCGCGCGGAGTACCTTAACCAATTCAATTGTTGAATCTTCTAAGTGCTGATGAACTGAAGCTCTTTTAGGCTTGAAAATAGCAAGCCATGTAGGTAGTCTCTACCTTGTGCTGAGTCTGACTGAGACTACAATAGTTAGTACTAAAGAGAAACGCTGGCCTTCAGTTCATTGGGGTGAACCTGACCAGCGCTCTCCTAATTACATTGCTTTGACGATCCTTCACTTCAGAACACGCCCTCTACAGCAGTCTGAAATTGTCGGTCATCGGTTTAATGCAAGTATTTATACCTATTGTATGTTTAGAACACAATATTGATGCTTTGTTCCCTCAACCGAGTGGGTGAGTTATTCCATTGGGGCGGGTTGGGGGCAATGGTGTCACAACTACTTGACACACTACGAGAAGCTGAAGCTATTCCTAGAGGCGAGAGAAGCTGCTCAGACTAGGGGCATAGAGCTTTTGTAGCCACTCTCCCTCCGTACAGACGTATACCTATCATTCTTGACTTATCACAAAAGATGATGGTCTACAGTTCTATTGATCCGCCATGTTGCCTTTAGTTTTGTCCCATGAGCTAGTACATCCGTTTAAGTTTTGGCATCGCAACGAGATTTGTGAGGGTATGTACTCCGGTGCCGAGCTGTACCGCCTCTGCACGACACACCAGGCTGAAGATAGACAGAAAGCTTTTTGCTTAGCCCTCAGTTTGTCGGAACACGGTGCTCAAGTTTGCATTACTGCCATGAGAAATGAGTACAAAGTTTGGGTAGGACTAAGAAATTTGCCTACGGCTGCACTAACTCCCTTAGAGAAGGCGATCACAGCTTAAGCTTTGGTCGTGAGATCGCCACAAACGCAATGCACTGCTCACAGCGTGAAATGCTGTCCTAACTTAATCTGTGATTTAGGCTACCTAAGCGGATTCAAGCTGAAGCATTTTAGGTCAGCCAAAGCACTAATCACTTCACTGGTTTGTGGTCCGAGTTGAGGATTCATTCTCCTTTCGTCGGTTTGCCCTTTGGTAATCTTCCAAAGTCACCTCGTTCAGGTTCGCACCATGCTGAGCCATAACCCGCTTAAACTGCTCCCAGTGCTTCCGTTTCTCAAACCACTCCTGGCAAACCTCTTCAACCAGGGCTGTGTCACTACTGCTTAGCTTTTCGTTGGGAATATTTAAGGCCAAAATTCTAGCAACCTTGATTGCTTTTTCAAACTCGATTCCCCACTTAATGAGTTCAGTGCGGAAGAGCTGTTCTTGTTTTTGGGTGGGTGAGAACTTTTCTTCCACAAGGGCTCCGCATTAGCAACCTATCTATTAAAGTAACTTTAGATACATATAAAGGCCAACCACAGACGGTGTTTCTGGAAGTACTGTGACTGGATGCAAACAGACCTAAAGTACATAGAAAAAGCACCCCTAGAAGTGCTGCTCTAGAGGTGACTGCTGTGCCCTGTAAAACTTGAGGCTGCGATTCTGTATAGGAGATTAGCGTAGTACTTTTATAATTTTTTAAAGTTTATGCTTCTATCCACTACTAGAAATCTGCTGAAAGGCTGAGTATTAATGCTTAAATACATTGAAGCAAACGTAAAGCACCTGTCTATAGGGGGAAAGTATGAGTCCGCTGGCTTTACCACCAGGTCAGCGAATACTTGTGGTTGATGATGATATTGATACTCTTTTCTTGCTGGCTTTTACGCTAGAAGAATGTGGAGCAAAGGTCGCTGCGGCACCGTCAGTTTCAGAGGCCATCGAGCTATTTAAGGAGTTGCACCCTACCCTGCTAATCAGTGACATTGGCCTCCCTTTTGAGGATGGCTTCTCACTCATTCGAGAATTACGCATATTGGAGGCAGAGCTAGGATGGCGGGTGCCAGCTATTGCTTTGACAGGTTATGCAAGCAAAGAAGCGCGGGAGCGAGCGCTAGAACTGGGCTTTCAGCAATACCTCACGAAGCCGCTCCTACCGGATGCATTGATAGAAGTCATCGTTCAGGTTCTAGGGCAATCCGATAGGTAATGGATTGACGGAGCAAGAAACAAGCGGGTAAATCCCCCCATAGGCAGAAATTCCATCTTTTGCAAGAATAGAGAGTATAAAAGCCGTCAGCTAGCCTTTAATACCCGAAGCAAATATTAAAACTGTTAGCTGGCATTTAATATTCAAAGACAAGCCTCGATCTAGGAATCGGGGCTTCGTTGTTTTATGGCTGAGATACTTAAGCTTTGAGCGTCAGCCAAATGGCCCGCTGAGCGACATAAATTGAATCAATGTAAGTAATCGTGGGCCTATGCCTAGCCAACCTGATTCATCTCAGCTCAATAATGGGTCGTCTGCGCATCGTACCCTTTCTGGTGGGGGTGAAATGGGTGCTCTGATGCGGACGATTGACTGGGCAAAAACACCTGTCGGCCCAGTTGAGAAGTGGCCCCATAGCCTAAAGACCGCTGTTCGTATCCTGCTAGACTGTCGGCTACCCATGTACATCGCTTGGGGAAAGGAGTTCACTCAGTTCTACAACGATGCCTATCGCTCTATTGTAGGGAATAAGCATCCAGCCGCTATGGGGATCAGTGCTCAGGAAACTTGGCCTGAAATTTGGAGCACGATTGGCCCCATGTGGGTAGAGGTATGGCAAGGACAGTCCTTTGGCTTTGACAACTTCAAGCTCACCATTGAGCGCTTTGGTTATCCTGAGGATTGCTACTTCGATTTCTCCTATAGCCCTGTTCCCGATGACACGGGAAATGTCGCGGGTGTCCTTGTCACCTTCACAGAGACGACGGAAAAAGTGCTGCTTCAGCAACGGCTGCAAGCTAGCGCAGACCAACTCACCCGAATTTTTGAGCACGCACCTGTCGGGATTGCTTTATTGAGTGGCCCAGAGCTGGTATACGAGTTCGTCAATGAACCTTACCTAGAATTAGTTGACCATAGACCTGTGATTGGTAAGCCCTTGCGAGTTGCGTTGCCTGAACTGGCGGGTCAAGGCATTTATGAAAGCCTCGCACAGGCTTACGAAACAGGGCAACCCTACATCGGCAGGCCCCAGATGTTGTTAAAGCGAGGACAACCGCCTACGCTTCAGCATTGTGCCTTTGAAGTGGTTTATCAACCCCTTCCAGACCAGCAAGGGCAAACGGAGAGTATTGTTGTCATTGGCTTTGAGGTCACTGAACTTGTCAAGGCCCAGCGCGAAGCTGAGCTGGCAAACCGAGCCAAGGACGAATTCCTGGCAATGCTAGGTCATGAACTCCGCAATCCTCTTGCCCCGATCCTGACGGCTCTAAACCTGATGCAACTACGTGGCACCTCAGAGGTAGAGCGGGAAAGAACCATCATTGAGCGCCAAGTGCGTCATCTGGTTGCTCTAGTAGATGATTTGCTGGATGTATCACGACTAGCACGGGGCAAACTCACGCTCAAAAAACAACGCATTGAGTTAGCCGAGATCATTGCAGAAGCAGTCGAGCAATGCAGCCCTTTGCTTGAACAACGGCATCACCAACTTGAGTTGCAAGTACCTAACACGGGTCTAACCGTTGAAGCTGATCCGAGACGGTTGACGCAAGTGATCGCGAACTTACTCAATAATGCTGCCAAGTACACCGAGCCAGGGGGAAAAGTTACTATCCTAGGGGAGCGCTTAGATGATGAAGTCTTGCTATGGGTGCGTGATAATGGCAGCGGCATTGAGCCTGAACTCCTGCCCAAAATCTTTGATTTGTTCTACCAAGAACAGCAGTCTATGGAGCGCTCTCAAGGTGGCTTGGGTTTAGGATTAGCAATTGTCAAAAACCTAGTGGGATTACACGGGGGACGAGTCACCGCAGCCAGTGCAGGCAAGGGCCGAGGGAGCGAGTTCTCGGTGTGGTTGCCCTTCGCGCTTGCAACCCAAGCTGAAGAAACGCTGGAAGTAATCCCGAATTTATCTCAACCCGGTCAGCTTCGTATATTAATCGTTGATGACAATATGGATGGAGCCGAGATGTTGGCAACCTCGCTGAGCCTCTATGGTCATACGATTCAAGTGGCTCATGATGGGCTAGAAGGACTAAAAGCTGCACAGTCTTTTCTGCCGGATGTTGCCATCCTCGATATTGGACTGCCTACAATAAACGGCTATGAACTCGCCCGTCGCATCCGACAGCTACCGGAGTTGCAGAAGATTCGTCTCCTGGCAGTGAGTGGGTACGGCCAGCAGGAAGACCGGGAGCGTTCCCTTGAGGCAGGCTTCGATTTGCACTTGGTCAAGCCAGTCGATTTTGTAGATTTAAACACTGCTTTATTTGAAGAGCAACCTTGAGATGAGAGTGATCGCTAACAACTCACTCAACCTCACTTAAACCACCCCACCCTCCTAAACAGCCTTACTCCCTCCCACACCTTTGGTAACCCGCCCCTGAAAGCTACCCTCAGACAACTCAAAAGGGATATAAGCTTATAGCTCATACGGAAAGCCTTACCAGGAGAGGATTTGAGGCTATTTTGAAAACATAAGTTAAAATCTAGCTCAGTGGGGAGACAGCTTTCGACCTGCTTACTACCGCCTCGGTGCCGTCCGGCCAGCGCTGCTCCGAACAAAGCCACCGGGCACTCGAATCGCGATCGCAGCTTTTACCGCTACGGCTGATCCCCAAGCTCAAAAAACTATTCAACACATTCTGCAACTGCGACAACCACAGGTATTTCGTTGCAATCCCTACCGCGATAATTTGCACTTGTTGGTCAAGACCGCTTGGACTCCCAGAGGCCGCAAACAGCAGCTCTTGCAGTTTATTCAAGCAAGACCGCAGCAAGCAGGTTTAGTTTACGTGCGGACTCGGCGCGACAGTGAGAGCTTGGTCACTTGGCTACAGCAAGAAGGCTATGCCACCGCTGCTTATCACGCCGGGTTAAGCCCAGAGGAGCGTCGCGCCATTGAGCAAGCTTGGTTGCACGGACACACCCAATTTGTGATTTGCACCTCTGCTTTTGGCCTGGGGATCAACAAGCCAGATTGTCGCTGGGTAATACATTTTCACGTTCCCTTCTTGCTCTCGGAATATGTGCAAGAGATTGGTCGAGCGGGACGGGACGGGGAGCCCGCGATCGCCTTGACCTTGGTGAGCGAACCCACGGGATGGCTGGATTCAGGAGATAAACAGCAGCGTCAATTTTTTGTTGATAAGCTGCGATCGCAACAGCAAATTGCTAGCCAATTAATCCACAAACTTCCTCGCCAAGGCACCGTAGAAGCTGTATCACGTCAGTTTCCCGATGGAGCGATCGCCCTCTCTTTGTTGCAAGCTGCTGGGCAACTGCGTTGGCAAGATCCGTTTCACTATGCGATCGCCTCTACTAATCAAAGTTCCATCACTTTGAACCAGCTCCAGACTCAAGCGATCGCTCAAATGACGGATTTCCTGGGTACTCGGCAATGTCGCTGGCAGTTTTTGTTAAGCGCTTTTGGCTTCGCCGCAGAGGCAACTAATTTTCGATGTGGGCACTGCGATCGCTGCCAAGGTTGACTTTCATTCCGCTTCAGAAATTAAGGCATCTGCCATCACAGGTTCAAGTTTTGCTTTGCAAAGCGTAAAACTTTGTATTTTGTAGCAGAAGTGACTGTTACACCTCCCACTGGCTGGCTTAGCATTTGACAACTTAGAGAAAACCTCTAGGCGGGTGCCGCTGACTGTGCGCAACCCTAGTTAGACAATTCACTCTCTAGAATAGGAGTAAGAGACGTAAGTGATTGCTCACACCTAAGTTACGACACAGGGTAGAAGCGGCAAATTTTCTTCCGACTGGCTGTTAATAATCACAAAAGCGAAGAAGCAGGCGCGCAGTCGGTTGAAGCGGGATTCGGACAGCGATCGCTACCTGGGTCGTGAAACTGTGAATACTTTTATCTCAGTTTCTGTAGTTTACCTAAAGTCAGATTTCAGTTTGGGAATCCCTCTCTAATATAGAAGGCAGAAATAGCCAGGTTTTGAACTCAGTGAGTTCTTTACTAACACTCACTAGATCAGGAGGAGAAGACGTGGTTGATGCTCAACAACCTTTGGTACAGGGAGAACGTAGCCTGGACCGCGATTGCACGACTTTATCCCGCCACGTATTACAGCAATTACATAGCTTTTCTGCCGATGCTCAAGACTTGAGCGCGATTATGGGTCGGATTGGCTTAGCGGCGAAGCTGATTGCTCGTCGTCTCAGTCGCGCTGGGTTGATGGAAAATGTCCTGGGGGTTACAGGAGACATCAATGTCCAGGGAGAAACGGTCAAGAAGATGGATGTCTATGCCAACGAGGTCTTCATCTCTGTGTTTAAGCAGAGCGGACTGGTTTGCCGCCTCGCATCTGAGGAGATGGAGCAGCCTTACTACATCCCAGAAAACTGTCCTATTGGTCGCTACACGCTCCTTTATGACCCAATTGATGGTTCTTCCAATGTAGACATCAACATCAATGTCGGTTCTATCTTTGCCATTCGCCAACAAGAAGGGGAAGATGATGGTACCGCTAGTGACCTGCTCCAGAACGGACGAAAGCAGATTGCTGCGGGTTATGTGCTCTATGGCCCTAGCACGATGTTGGTTTACTCAATGGGAACCGGAGTGCATGCGTTCACACTTGATCCCAGCTTAGGCGAGTTTATTTTATCAAACGAAAACATTCGCATTCCTGACCACGGCCCTGTTTACAGCGTCAACGAAGGTAACTTCTGGCAATGGGAAGAATCAATTCGGGACTATATCCGTTATGTGCATCGCCATGAGGGATATACGGCTCGTTATAGCGGTGCTTTAGTCGGAGATATTCATCGCATTTTGTTCCAAGGCGGTGTCTTTCTCTATCCGGGCACAGTGAAGAAGCCAGAAGGTAAGTTACGCCTCCTGTATGAGACTGCTCCGCTCGCTTTTTTGATAGAGCAAGCAGGGGGAAGAGCCAGCGCTGGCACTCAAGACATTCTTGATGTAGTGCCTAACAAACTGCATGCTCGTAGCCCCCTAATTATTGGCAGTAAAGAAGATGTGACGCTAGTTGAATCTTTTATTCAGGAGCGCGATCGCGAACAAGACGAAAGGCTGATGGCAGCCAAACGATAACTGGCTACTCTGCAACAAAACTGAGTTGCGTTGTTGCTACCGCAAGAAATTTAAGGAATTAAATAAGGACTGTTATGACCACAAACCATTTACTAGAAATCAAAGATCAAGGCCAAAGTATCTGGATGGATAACTTGGCCCGTGATTTGATTCAATCCGGTGAACTGAAGCGGTTGATTGAGGAGCAAGGGATTCGCGGACTCACTTCCAACCCAGCCATTTTTGAGAAAGCGATCATCGGCAATGCCATGTACGACGCTGATATTGAAGCGGGAGTGCGGGCTGGCAAACCGCTCCAAGAGATTTATGAATCTTTGATCTTTGATGACATTCGGAATGCTTGCGATATCTTTCGCGCCGTGTACGACGAGTCGGGTGGTTTGGATGGCTACGTCAGCATTGAAGTGCCTCCCACGATCGCTAACGATACGCAAAAGACGATCGAAGAAGCTCGCCGCTACTACCGTGAAATTGGTCGTGAGAACGTCATGATCAAGATCCCTGGAACCGCAGAAGGTCTACCTGCTGTTGAGCAGGTGATCAGCGAGGGGATCAACGTCAACGTGACGCTGCTGTTCTCAGTTGACAGCTACATCGAAACCGCTTGGGCTTACATTCGGGGACTCGAAAAGCGAGTTGCTGACGGTGGTGATATTAGCAAACTAGCTTCAGTTGCCAGTTTCTTCCTCAGCCGCATTGACATCAAAGTGGACGAGGCCATTGATAACCAACTGAAGGCAGGGGTCGATCGCCTCGAAAAAGAAGCCAAGCTGAGAGCGGTGAAAGGTAAAGTGGCGATCGCTAATGCCAAGATTGCTTATCAAGAATACAAAAAGATCATCCAAACTGACCGTTGGAAAGCCCTGACTGAAAAGGGTGCGAATGTGCAACGTCTGTTGTGGGCGAGCACCGGGACCAAGAACCCCGACTATAGCGATGTCATGTATGTAGATGGTTTGGTGGGGCCAGATACCGTCAACACCCTACCCCCCAGCACCATTGATGCTTGTGTGGATCACTGTGATGTCGCCAGTCGCATCGAAACTGACGTGGATCATGCATATACCCTGATTGAGAATCTGAAAGATCCCGACATCAATATCGACCTCGATCAGGTCATGACTGAACTGTTACACGAGGGGCTTGATAAGTTCGTTCAACCCTTCCACTCGCTGATGCAAGCCTTGGAAGAAAAAATCAATCTTCTCTCTCCTGTGTAGAAAGCGCTGGCGGTTGGCTTCTAGGAGTTTTTGACGATTGGCGGTTCGCTGTGGGCAATTACCTAGAGCGATCGCCTGCTTGCTCCGTTTAACCAGGGCACTCCATCAGCCTCTCGGAAGCCTCTCGGATTATCGGGAGTGTCTCAAGCTAATAACCAACCGCTAAGCGCTAACCACCAACCCGCTAGGTGCTAACCGCCAACCGCTAACCACTAACTCTTAACTCATTAATTAATCACAAATTCTAATATGGTGACTTTGCTCGAAAATCCCCTGCGCGTTGGTTTGCAGCAGGAACGAATTCCTGAACCCCTGATTATGGTGATTTTTGGTGCCTCAGGGGATTTGGCGCAGCGCAAGTTAGTGCCTGCTATCTACCAACTCAAGCGAGAACGGCGGCTACCCGCTGAAATGACCATCGTGGGAGTGGCTCGTCGGCCTTGGAGTCACGACTACTTCCGCGAACAAATGCGCGAAGGAATCGATCAGTTCTCCGATGGGGTGGGCTCAGAAGACGCTTGGCAAGATTTTGCTCAAGGCTTGTTTTACTGCTCTGGTGACATTGATGATCCAGACAGTTATCTTAAGCTCAAAGAATTTTTAGGGGAGCTTGATGGCAAAAGAGGCACCAGAGGCAATCGCGTCTTCTACTTAGCGGTTGCTCCCAAATTCTTTGGGGAGGCAATTCGGCAGTTGGGCACAGCCAACATGTTGACCGATCCCCAGAAAAGCCGCTTGGTGATCGAAAAACCCTTTGGGCGGGACTTAGGCTCGGCCCAATCTCTCAACCAGGTAGTACGCCAGGTTTGCAAAGAAGAGCAGGTCTATCGCATCGACCACTACTTGGGTAAAGAAACCGTTCAAAACCTCCTTGTGTTTCGCTTTGCCAACGCCATTTTCGAGCCATTGTGGAATCGTCAGTTTGTCGATCACGTACAGATCACAGTTGGCGAGACGGTAGGGGTTGAAGATCGGGCGGGCTACTACGAAAGCTCTGGGGCGCTGCGAGATATGGTGCAAAACCACCTGATGCAGCTGTTTTCACTCACGGCAATGGAAGCTCCCAACTCCCTTGATGCCGATAGTATCCGCACTGAAAAAGTCAAAGTTATTCAGGCGACGCACTTAGCCGACGAGCATAACCTAGAGTTTTCCGCGATTCGGGGGCAGTACACCGCCGGATGGATGAAGGGTAAGCAAGTGGCGGGCTACCGAGAAGAGCCAGGAGTTGATCCGAACTCGACCACGCCGACCTATGTCGCCATGAAGCTAGTGGTAGATAACTGGCGCTGGCAAGGAGTGCCCTTCTACCTGCGAACTGGGAAGCGGTTGCCGAAGAAGGTGACGGAAATTGCCATCCAGTTTCGGGAAGTGCCATTTTTGATTTTTCAGTCGGCTACGCAGCAAGCAAACCCCAACGTGCTGGTGCTACGAATTCAACCGAATGAAGGGATTTCTCTGCGCTTTGATGCCAAAATGCCAGGGCCGAGCTTGCGGAGTCGCTCAGTGGATATGGATTTCCAGTACGGCTCTACCTTCGGTGTTTCCAACGCTGATGCTTATAATCGCCTATTGCTGGATTGCATGATGGGGGATCAAACCCTATTTACCCGTGCGGATGAAGTGGAAGCAGCTTGGCGAGTCGTGACTCCCGCCCTGACAGTTTGGGAATCTCCCACTGATCCCACCTCAATCCCTACTTACGAAGCGGGTACGTGGGAACCAGCCGAAGCCGAATTGTTGCTGAACCGCGATGGTCATCGTTGGCGGAGGCCGTAGTTTTTTGGTAGCCAGCACATCGAGGGCACTGAACTACATCTCTAACCCCAAAACGCTGATTCCTGAACCCAAACTACCCCAATAAATCCTATGGCTAAACAGTCTTCTCCTGTTGTTTCTCTGCAAGCTCCCAAAGATGTCTCGCTCAGCGAAATTGATGGAGAACTTGGCAAAATTTGGCAAAGTTATAGTGCTACAGGTGATGATGGCTCCTTTCCTGTGGCGACGAGAGCTGCTACTTTCAGTTTGATCGTTTATGAGCCGGAGGAAACTCAGCATTTGCTGGCTGATCTTGGTTTTTATACGGGGCCGATTGATGGCATTACTGGCCCTCGTATGGAAGCCGCTCTGAGGACAGCCCAGGAAACCTATGGTTTACCTGTTACAGGCAAAGCTACTTCCGAAATACTGCAAAAGTTGCAGGAAGAGCTCACCAAAAAGCGTACCGCTGCTGCCAGTGACGAATCTTCCCCGATCAGTCCTTCTTATGCCAGAGATGCTAGAGGGGCGGGGGTGGCAGATGCGATCGCCAGCCAAAATCCTTGCCGCATCATCGCTCTATTCCCAGTTTCTGGGGAAGATGAAGGGGTAACAGCTCAAGTTTCTGCTTACTGCCCCGTGCAAAAGCAAAGTCGCAGTACTTTGATTTGTTGTGAGTACATTACTCTGCGGGGCACAGAAACAGCGCTAGACCGAGCTAGTAGTTTGGTTTCTTCTCTATTGATTAGTGACCTGCCAAAGTTTTTGTGGTGGAAAGCAACCCCTGAGCCTAATCAAGACTTATTCAGGCGGTTAGCAGGTTTTTCTACCTGTGTCATCGTAGACTCCAGCACTTTCTTGGAAGCAGAAACTGGCCTGCTCAAAGTCCAAAGCCTTCTGGAACAAGGAACTCATGTTGCTGACCTGAACTGGCGACGGTTGGCCCCGTGGCAGGAACTAACTGCGGAGGCTTTTGACCCCCCAGAGCGTCGGGCTGCCTTAACAGAAGTCGATCGCGTCACAATTGACTACGAGCAAGGAAATCCGACCCAAGCTTTAATGTTCCTAGGTTGGTTAGCAAGTCGGCTCCAGTGGCATCCTGTCTCTTATGAGCATGAAGGAGGTGACTACGATTTGCGGCGAGTGCGGTTTGTCGCGGCTGATCAGCGCCCGATCGAAGCAGAATTAGCAGGAATGCCCACGGCTGATTATGGGGATGTGGGGGGTGACTTGATGGCCTTGCGTCTGACTTCGACGAATCTGAATGCTGATTGTTGTACAGTGCTTTGCTCTGAAACCTCTGGTTGTATGCGGATGGAATCGGGGGGTGGTGCCCAATCCTGCCGAATTCAGCAGGTTTCATCTCTATTGGACCAGAAAGCAGAGAATCTGCTCAGTCAACAGCTCCAAAGTTGGGGTCGGGATGCACTGTACGAAGAAAGCTTAGCTGTGTCAGCTCAAATTGCTAAACTGCGGGACCACTCAGCCGAGTAAATACCTGAGTTAGTTTATTAAGGTGTTAGCAAGATCATCATGGGGTGATTTTTGGCTAGCACCTTATTTTTTATGGTTCAGTTATGGCTTTGGCGATCGCGGGTGAGAGAAGTGGGGTTGGCAAGACCACGGTGACTTTAGCGCTGTTGGCGGCGTTGCAGCGCCGAGGGTTGCAGGTGCAATCGTTTAAGGTCGGCCCAGACTACATCGACCCGATGTTTCACACGCAGGTAACGGGTCGGGCTTGCCGCAATCTTGATCCTGTCCTGACTTCAGAAGCCTATGTGCAAGAATGCTTTGCTCGCCATACCGCTGGGGTTGACTGTGCTTTAGTCGAAGGCGTGATGGGTTTATTCGACGGTGCCACGGGAGCAGAGGATTGGGCTAGTACCGCTCATATTGCCCGCCTGCTCAATATTCCAGTTTTGCTGGTGCTAGATTGCAGCCGTTTGTCACGCTCTGCGGCAGCGATCGCCCACGGCTATCGTTCTTTTGATCCGCGCCTTCAATTTGCTGGTGTGGTGTTGAACCGAGTTGGCAGCGATCGCCATCTAGAACTCTTGCAGTCAGCTTTAGAGCCGCTCAATTTGCCAATTTTGGGTGTGTTACGCCGCCAAGTGGAAATCACAATTCCCGATCGTCATCTCGGTTTAGTCCCAACCGGAGAACTAGATCAGTTCCACTCCTTGATCGACCGCCTCGCTGACTTAGGTGAAGCCTGCTTTGATTGGCCCCAATTGTTACCGTTACTTGATGCGCCACCTCGTCAGCCTTCTAAACAATTTTCTAGTCAAAACTTGTTGATACAGTCTCCAGTGCGAATTGCTGTGGCTCGCGATCGCGCCTTTAACTTCTACTACGCCGACAACTTAGACTGCCTGGAGCAATTAGGTGCGGAACTCGTTTCTTGGAGTCCTCTCAGCGATCCCCATTTGCCAGTAGATGTACAAGGGCTTTATTTGGGCGGTGGTTTTCCTGAAGTCTTTGCCGAGCAGTTGGCAGATAACGCTAGCGGACGAGATGGGGTACGACGGGCAATTCAAGCAGGGCTACCCACTTACGCCGAGTGTGGCGGGTTGATGTATTTATGCCAGCAGATTCAAGGGTTTGATCAACAATCTTGGCCGATGGTTGGGATTTTGCCGACTACTGCTGTGATGGGGGCTCGTCTAACTCTGGGTTACCGACGGGCGATCGCGCAGCAAACCAGTTCCTTAGTAGCAGCGGGCACTACGGTTTGCGGTCACGAGTTTCACCGCTCAACTCTGACTAAAACTACGCCCCAACCCTTATTTCAAACTTGGCGCTACGACCCATCGTCGCAGGAAGCACCCAGTCTAGAAGGCTGGCGATCGCAGCAAGTGCATGCCTCCTATTTACATTTGCACTGGGGGAGCCGACCTGAACTAGCCGCTCGATTTGTGCGATCCTGTGCTCAGTTTCAACAACCCATCGCGAAATTTTAGTAGGAAGATGGCAAGCGGCTGTCCTCCCTGCTATTCATGTGGCGGTTGTAGAACGACAATAGTTTTTGATTTTCTACGTCTTGGGCATTAATTCTCTGATTTAGTTCGCGAATCCGGCGGGACAGCAACCGAATGATATTGAGCGCAATGCCAGGAGTCTCGTCAATGGCATCGTAAAGCTGCTGCTGCGTTAGGACCAGACACTCACAATTTTCTAGCGTGCTTACCGAAGCCGACCGTGGCTCAGCATCAAACAAAGACATTTCCCCAAAGCAAGCGCCTTTCTCTAGCTGCGCCAGCTCTTGGTTGCTCAGGTGGACGCGGACTCGACCAGACACCACAATATAAAGCGATCGCCCTTCCTGCCCTTCCTTAAAGATGGTGTGCTTCGCCGGAAAAGATAGCTCATCCATAATCGAAGCTAATCTCACGAGAAAATCATCCCGTAGCTCTTTAAAGATAGGCACTCCTCGAACAAAAAGTAGGCGATCGACGCTAGTTAGCATAGAGTTTAGGGTGCAAATAAGCTCATATCAGTCCAATTTGAAGCAGAAACGCAGTGAGAGAACGAGGATTTAAAGAACGGGTCTAAAAGTCACCGTGGTTTAGAGCGCAACGCTGGAGCGTTAAATAGTTTCTAAGCCTGCGATATCAGAGAAATTAGCAGCGGGGCCCGGTGGTTTAGAGCCGTTGGGTTGAGGTCTGGAATGCTTTAAGCCCAATTCTGCCATCATCTGCTGCACTTGCGCGGCTACCAATCGGTCTGGATCATTGATGAGCTTGGGCAAAAGCTCCTTGAGTGCTCTTGGAGAGGCAACTTTCAAATAAGTCAGCACTGCCTCCCGGACATACCCTGTGGGGTAGCGCAGACAAGCTAAAATCTGCTCGGACGTCAAGCTCCAGCGAGCTTGGCGGGCTAAGTGAAAACAGCATGCTAAAGGCCAGTCGGGTAGAAAGTAGCGCAAATCTAATAAGTAGCGCAGGCGATCGCTGGCATTCATCGGTTCATAGGTCACCATATCAGAGAGGCTTTGCAATTTATCTAAGTCTGGACGGCGATCGAGCACACTGAGTAGAGCCCGCTTGTTAGCAATATCTAAAGTATTGTCTAGAATTTCCAGCCCCTGAGCCACGCTCGATGGTGAGGCAGATTGTAGATTAATCGAAGCTGCCTGAATTGCTTCTAAAGGATAAAGTACCTTCATGAGCAAAAATAAGCGCTCCACGGCATCAGTTTGCACATCCGCCAAGGCCCGGCGCAGTAAATCCGCTTCTGCCCCTAAAACTTGTTCCCAGCTGAGATCGACTAAGGCAGCGTAAAGCTGACCAATAAACAGAATTTCTTGATCGATTAGGGTTTCAACCCCACTTCGTCCCAAGCGATCGGATATGGCATCAATTCCGAGTTCATGGGGCATTTTCAACAAGATTCGGAGAACATTGCGTCGGTTGGCCCCCCAAGCCGTCATCAAATGAGCCACAAGTACATCTAAGGCCTCTCGACTCGCAATCTGCCCAATGGCGCTCCAAGCTTGCATCCGGACTAGATCGGGCTTGTGAATATCTTCTGCCAGCTCTACTAACAGCGGAATCGCCTCATTGTCTAGTCTGACGAGTGCCCGCATAGCAGCTTCACGGGTGGATTTGTAATGCAAGCCCCGCAGCAGAGAAGGATAATATTCTTCTAAATGAGTGGCTGCGATCGCCTCCAGTAAAGCACAACGCACTCGCAAAGATTCATCTTGCAGCAAAGTCGGGATGTAAAGCCGCAGCGCTTGCAAATAAACAGCTTCTCCTAAAGCACGACACCCCATCACCCGCTCCCGCTCTTGTTTATGAGTGAGCATTTGTCGCAAGGTGTTGGTAGCCTCCGCTTTTTGTCGAGGTGTGCCCCGGCGCAACATGAGAGAGGCAGCCGTGCCTCGTACCACCGCATCAACCTCTGGGCGCAAGTAAGGCCGCAACTGACGAATGTCAGGCTCTCGCTCTGTGAGCCAGATATAGCGCAACGCTACTGCCAACACTTCTGGAAACAGAGGTTGTTCAATTAAGGCTCTAACTGGGTTTACGTAAGATTCACTGGGATGCACCAACATCGCCTCTAAACTCTGTCGCTGCAAGGCTGGTGGCAAATTAGCTAACAATGGAGCTAGCGCTTCCCCTACATTTTGGAGATCGATCTGGCTGAGTAATTCAATGCAAGAACGCTTATCTGCTTCTGTACCTGGACGATTGAGTGTCTCAATTACAGCTCGCTTTAGCTCCCGCAAATCGACATCTGAAATACTCAGTTGTCCCCGTTCTGCACCTACCACCAGTAGCCCAACATATCGGCTCCGCAACAACCAAACTGTGCATAACCAAATCGTTGCCAGAAGAATAATTTGGGCCAAAAAGATCCAATCTTGTAGCTGTACGCCTATCTGCGTGTTCCGACAAAACCAAATAATCCCTAAAATGCTGAGTCCAGTTAAACCAGTGGCGATCGGTTCAGCCACACCTCGGACCAAAGATTGCAGCCCACTGCGGACGCTTTCCGGTAACGGTTGAAAAAGCACAGGGCCAGTGCTGGTAAATAAGGTGTAGTGCAGTAACTCATCTAAAAACTTAAGAATCACTAACCCAACAAAAAGCGGCACGAGACCTGTCATTGAAAAAGAGCCTAAAGCAATAATTGCTATTGGCAAAAACATTGCGGTCGTAAACACCCCAATGCGCTCAATAACTCGGCTAGAGGCAAACCACTGCGTTGCTAGCTCAAAAATGCCAAGGACACCATTAAAGAGACCTAAAAAGCTAGCAATCCCACCGACCAATCCTTGCCCTTCTAATTGCTGGTTCTCCAATTGGCTCAGAAATTGAAAATCTACCAGCAAGAACAAGACCTGCGCCATCATAAAGAAGGCAAACAACAAGATGACATAACGGCGTAACGGCCCTTTGAGGCGACGGGCAATCAGGTGATCGGGATGCGCTTCTTCCAGACGTCTGCGTGGAGCCTCTGGAAAAAACTGGTTGTAGCTTTGGCTGAGATAGAACAAAACCCCTGCCCCCAAAGCCATGACGAGGCAAGAAATTAGAATGACATCAGAAAGCTTGATGAACGAGAGGAGAAATGGCAGCGAAAACCCGCTAATGACATCTGCCACTAACACACCACTACTAATTAATGGAAAAGTTCGTTTAATTTCTCGGATATTAAAAAGTTGATTGGCGGTAATGGAGGTATTGAGGTCGTTGAGAACATAGATAGCTTCTAGCCACAGCCGCATCAACAGAACGGTCAAACTTAGAACCGTAAGGCTGCCAATTGTGGCCCCGCCTGCTGCATCAAGGCCAAAGCGAAACAAGAGCAAGGGAACTGCCATTAATAACGCAGTTAGAACAATCACTCGACGCAACGGTAGAATTCGCTGCATCCAAGAGTAGATAAACCCTAGACTTGAGCCAATACCAGCGCTAGCAATATAAATCCAGGGCAGCTTATCGGCTCCGTATTCCTTCAAGAACAGGGCGACTGTACTTGCTTCTAACCACAGCAACCCTATAGAGGTTGTGGTGTAAAAAGCAAACATCAACATGGTACGTTCGCTTTCTTCCGGGCGGAGGTTGACCCATCGCAGTAGCTTTTGGCCAAGGCTATCTTTAGCAAGCCACCGATTTTTTAGCGTCATGTAGCGTTGATTTCCTCTATCGCAGCCTGGTTGAGTTGCTTCTCATCTAAACATGATTTCTTCCGCTCGTCGCACTCAGTCTATTAATGAGTTCGGCTTACCGCAGGTTTGCAAGTGGCGACTTGAGAGTGAAAACCTGCTTCGAGCTCACAAAACAGAAGCCAATGTCAATTGATGACACTTTCTGAACAGGATTCTGCACCAAATTAGCTTCCTGGGGCTACGCTGGGCTGGCTGTGTCTACTTAAACAGCAAAATTACTATAGGAGAACAGTGCTGAAGCAAATCTAAGCAGAACCTTGCTTTTTTAGCGTTCCCAACCTTGACTCTGTTTTAGTAAGTACAGGCAGCTCGAATCTTTGTATCGTTCTATCGATAGAGTGATATAACGCAAAAGAACAAGGCTGCTTTGTAGTCAACCTTGTTCTTGAAAATTTTTAATATTGTTTGAGACGTTACGAAGAGGTGGAGATGTGTTGATCCACATCTAGGTTTCGCGATCGCCTCTGCCTCAGCCTTATGACTGAAACCGTAATAATCGCTAAGGAAGCTGTGAGGCTTGCTGGAGACTGACTATATGGATGCTGATGACTTAGGCTTTTTTAGGCGCAAGCAACATCATCATATTGCGTCCCTCTTTTTTAGGAAATTGCTGAACTTCAGCCATTTCCTGCAAGTCTTTCGCCATCCGCATCAACAGAGTTTCAGCCAAGTCGCTATGTTGAATCTCACGGCCTCGAAACATAATTGTCGCTTTGACCTTGTCTCCTGCCTTGAGAAAACGCTCGGCCTGGTTAATGCGAACGTTGTAATCGTGTTCTTCGATTTTGTAGCGCATCTTTACTTCCTTCACGTCAGAAGTATGCTGCTTCTTTTTAGCTTCTCTAGCTTTTTTCTCTTGCTCAAATTTAAATTTGCCGTAATCCATAATCCGGCAAACCGGAGGATCGGCTTTATCACTAACCAGTACGAGATCTAGTTCTTTTTCCTCTGCAATTTGCAGCGCTTCACGAGGGGTAAGAATACCTAGTTGTGCACCATCAGTATCAATTACCCGAATCTTAGGAAATCGAATGCGCTCGTTGATTTGGGGTAAATCACGATTTTGCTTTTTCTCGATTAAAGGTGCTCTGGTTGACAACTCGGTTTTGACCTACTGCTAAAGGATAATGAGGTTGAAGAAGTGTAAATTACGGCTCAGCTTGGGTGCGATTAATCCTCGCCCTGAGGGGGTTTGGTTTAAATGCTGCACTTGATATTTGCTATTTTACTCAGTCTGTTTAAATTTCTAGCTACTTGTTAACTTAATTTCTGAAATGGCCCTTTCTAAGTTCACTTCTGCGGGTCTAAGGTTGCTGTGATGGAGGTGGCACTCGGTATTGCTGAGCAATGTAATAGAAGAAGCGGTAGTAGTCGTCGAACTGCTGACTGGGCGATCGCGCTTGCCAGTGGTAGCGAATGTCGCCTTGCTGTAGCGCTAGTGTCATTGAGCTGATTTCGGGTCCAATGTTGACATTAAGCGCCCCAGATAAACCTTGAGCGGTAGTGAAGTTTGCCTTTGATGAGGGTACAGGAGCCGTTTGCTGCTGAGCTTGCTTAGTAGTAATGGGCTTAACTTGATGTCCTGCCCACCCTCGAATTTCAGCTTGAGGATTTTTAGGGTCGCGAAAAGCCTGTCCATCCTGATTGTCGGGGGGTGGCTCGGCAGTCCAACTGCTGGGATACGGAAATTCAAAGTTATAGCGCGGGTTATGGTAAGTCTTCCATGTCCCTGCAAGTGGCATCTCAGAAGTACGACAACTTGTTAGGAGAACCAAGCTAGCCAATAAACTAGCCAAGGCAGACAACCTGGCTGCTCTAGGGTCAGTTACAGAGCGATAAGGTTTCACGGTCTGATTCGTTCTCATTCGTTGAATGGCTAGCCCTGTTTTGTAAACAAAAGTAACAATAATGCTGTCATGACGTCTTGCCATCTTGACAGCAAATATCAGACTCGATATTCTGACAGATACATACCCGGGTAGAACTGGAAGTTATATGCAAGAGAAGCAAAAGGTTACGTTGTATCTTTCACCGGAGCTGCATCGAAAGTTGAAAATTCGGGCAGCAGTCGATGCAGAGCCTATGTCAACAATTGTTGAACGAGCTGTTGTCTTCTACCTGGCTCACCCAGAGTTGGTAGATGAGGTGGAAGCATCCTACGGCCAATCTCATCAGGTCTACAACTGTCCAGAGTGCACTAGCTCGGTTGTGGTCCAGAACGGAGAAATGCTTGCTCTCAAGAATCAGCCAGGGGTGTTAGATGAAGCTGGACAATCTTTGCCAGTTCAGCAAGCTCAAAAGGTTGGTTCTAATCCTAATCAGCCGGGCGAGGAACTCGTTCCTTGTTAAGGCTCCAACCTGTAGGTTAATGCTAGCAAGGGTGCCGCATTAATTTCAGGTCGGGTGAACTCGGATCTAGCAATGTCTGCACCGTCTCTAGTAGGTCGATGGTCATGCAAGAAGAGCTCAATATTTTAATTCAAGCTCAATACCCTCTTATCTATCTAGTTACCTCTGAAGAGGAACGGGCTGAGCAGGCAGTTGCCGCAATTGTTCAAGCTAGGTCACCCCAGCGGCCTCAGTTATTCATCTGGACAATGACTGAAGGGATGGTAGGGCACGAACAGTCCCGTAGTCCTGTGCAAAACAACACTGTTTCTCCAGAAGCAGCGATTGATTGGGCCATTCGGCAACCATCTGGCGTGTTCCTGTTTAAGGATTTGCACCCCTTCAAAGATTCTCCAGCAGTTACACGACGTCTTCGAGATGCGATCGCCCGATTTAAGGGAACACAAAAAACTATTATTTTGATGTCTCCCGTGCAGCAAGTTCCGATCGAGTTAGAAAAGGAAGTTGTAGTCCTCGATTTCACTCTGCCAACAATGGCTGAGTTAAATCAAGTGCTATCCAACCAACTAGACCAACTACCTCGCAACCGTCGGATTACAACCGAAGCACGAGAAAAACTCCTAAAAGCGGCTCTGGGACTTACCCGAGATGAAGCCGAAAAAGTTTATCGTAAAGCCTTAGTTACAGCGGGTCGCCTGACTGAAGCAGAAGTAGACATTGTCTTATCTGAAAAGAAGCAACTTATTCGCCGTAACGGAATTTTAGAGTACATCGAAGAAGACGAGACGATTGATTCTGTTGGCGGTTTAGAAGAACTCAAGCATTGGCTCAAGCAGCGCTCTAACGCCTTTACAGAAAGAGCCAGAGAATATGGTTTGCCTCAACCAAAAGGCATGCTGATCTTAGGGGTTCCAGGTTGCGGAAAGTCGCTGATCGCTAAAACCACTTCTAGGCTCTGGGGTTTGCCACTGATTCGTCTAGATATGGGCCGAGTTTACGACGGCTCAATGGTAGGTCGCTCTGAAGCCAACTTGCGTAATGCCTTAAAAACCGCTGAATCGATCTCTCCCGCGATTTTGTTTATCGATGAGATTGATAAAGCATTTGCAGGTAGCACTGGGTCTGCGGATTCGGATGGCGGCACCTCCAGTCGAATTTTTGGTTCATTCTTGACCTGGATGCAAGAGAAGACTTCTCCGGTGTTTGTGATGGCGACTGCTAACCGGGTAGAACGTTTACCAGGAGAATTTCTGAGAAAAGGGCGCTTTGATGAAATCTTCTTTGTTGATCTGCCGACTAAAGAAGAGCGCAAAGAGATTTTTAGTATTCACTTAAGCAAGCGGCGGCGTGAAATTGCTCGGTTTGATTTGGACCAGCTCGCGACTGTTTGCGATGGTTTTTCCGGGGCAGAAATTGAACAGGCGTTGATTGCAGCAATGTATGAAGCATTCGCCCAAGAACGGGAGTTTACTCAGCTCGACATTATTGCTGCGATTAAGTCAACATTGCCCTTGTCTAAGACAATGAACGAGCAGGTAACAGCCCTAAGAGACTGGGCAAGGCAGCGCGCGCGACCTGCTGCATCTTCCGTCGCAGAATATCAGCGACTGGAGTTCTAAAGGCTTTCACTCCTGCTCCCAACAGGAGGAAAGGCTAGCAAATGGTTGCTAGCAGTTTGACAAAATACCGTGCCACCATCGCGGTAAACCTCTCATCACATCAAACGTTGTCGTTTCTCTCAATCTCTCCAGGAGGAAATCCGAAATGTCTCACTTCAGCACTCTGCGCACCAAGATCACTGATGCCGAAATCCTGAAGGCTTCCTTGCGTGATTTGGGTATCTCGGTCAAGACTGAAGCTGATGTCCGTGGCTACAACGGTCAAAGAGTTCGTTCTGATATCGTTGCTGTTCTCGAAGGTGAATACGACCTAGGCTGGTCTCGCAATAGTGATGGTTCTTTCGATCTCATTGCTGACCTTTGGGGCGTTGCTAAGAAGCACAACCAAACTGAACTCATCAACTCCATTAATCAAAAGTACGCAGTTAATAAGACTCTGGCAGAAGTTAAGCGGCCTGGTCTGCAAAATGCCAACGTTAAACTAGTTCTGCAAAAGTAATTTCTCTGCGCGTTCCCAAGCTTACGGGTTAACCACTAAAACGGGTTAGCCCGTTTTTTTATGCCAATCGTGTAGACTTACGGGAGTGACTTCCAAGATAGATAGTCCCAACCCCGTTGCGATCGCCTGCTATGCCCTTGCCTTCTACTGAACAAGATCAAAAAATTCGCCAAGTGATTCGTAGCTGCGGCTTGCAAGTAGAACGGCTGGCGAAAGAGCATTTCCAAGTTTCTCAAAAGGGTCCGGATGACTACGTAACGAATGTCGATCGCGCCTTAGATCAAGAATTGACGAAAGCTTTCTCAAATTTATTTCCTCACGATGGTCTGATTACTGAGGAGAACACTCAATCAAGACAAGCCTTTGGAGATCACTACTCGCAGCTTTGGCTGATTGACCCGCTAGACGGCACTGAGGATTTTATTAAAGGCAACGCAGAGTTCGCCATTATGGTCGGCCTGTTGCAGGAATACCAGCCGATCGCGGGTTGGGTCTATGCACCAATGCTGAACCAAATGTATTATGGCGGCTGCGGTTGGGGACTATTTCAAGAAAAACCAGGACAGGATAGCGAGCTGTTAGAGCCTGTAGAGCCACCACCACCTCAATCTGGGTTTTGCCCGATGATCATCGGCACAAAAGATCAAAACAACTTTGGGGAAGCGATCGCAAAGCTAATTCCAGATGTACAGTTCTACACGCTAGGCAGCTTTGGCCTTAAGGTCATGGAAGTAATTTGTGGCCGAGCAGGGCTTTATGTTTATTTCAATGGGCGCGTTAAGCTCTGGGATACGACGGGTCCTTTAGCGATCGCTAAAGCCGCAGGATTAGTTTGTTGCGACCTAGAAGGGCAACCAATTCGCTTTACTCCAGACGCCCTTGATCCAGATACGCTAGCCCACAAGCAACCCATTTTGGTTGGCTGGCCTTCTTATATAGAGCCGCTACTTCCCAAACTGCAAAAAGCGATCGGGATGTTACGGCTCCAAAGATAGGGTTGCAGTGTTTAGTTAAAGGTCGAAAATTTCAACCTTAACCTTCGCCGCCTTCACCACCCTCACCGCCAGGAGAGGGAGAAGGAGAAGTGGTTCCTTCTTCGCCACCTTCACCGCCCTCGCCACCTTCACCAGCACTGCCTTGAGCATCTGGGGAAGGAGAAGTGGTGGTTCCTGCCTCACCACCTGCTCCACCCGTCTGCTCAACAGGGGGAGCAGTTTCGTTCTCTGTGCCACATCCTGTTACGGGAGCGATCAAACCTAGAAGTAGTAGTAGTCCAGCCGACTTTGCACGCATTGAGTATTTCTCCTCAGTTCTTTATGTACTTTATAAATAAGTCGCCCATTCTACAAGTTTTTGAGTTCGTCGCAGGTTAAAACTGCCAGAACTGATTAAGCTAGAACTCGGCCAATTTATGGTTTGTTTCTTTTTTTGATTACTGCTGTTCGAGGTTGCTTGCAATGATGCTGACCATCCCTGATGTCCTGTCAACGGAAGAACTCAATTCTGTCGTTTCTAGCCTCGATGCATCTGATTTTGTCGATGGCAAAACTACAGCAGGTTGGCACGCAAAGTTGGTGAAACAAAATACCCAACTCAAAAATGAAGCTAATTACAGCCAAGAGCTGAAAGAAACAATCAAAAATGCTTTAAGGCGCAATCCCCTCTTTCAAATTGCTGTCCAGCCTCGACTGATTCACTCAATGCTGTTTAGTCGCTATGAATCAAGCATGTCCTACGGCAGCCATATTGATAACGCCCTGATGGGAGGTCAGGAGTTTTGGCGATCGGATGTTTCCTTAACGCTATTTCTCAGTTCTCCCTCCAGCTATGGTGGCGGTGAGCTAGTGATTGAGGGAGTTGAGGGAGAAACTACATTTAAGCTAGAAGCAGGCTCAGCCGTTGTTTATCCTTCTTCTACCCTGCATCGGGTCAATCCTGTGACTGAAGGGGTGCGATTAGTCGCTGTAGCTTGGGTACAAAGCTTAGTGCGTGACCCCCACAAACGCGAAATTTTATTTGATCTCGATGTGGCTCGTCGAGCTTTGTTTGAAAAGCAGGGCAAGACGACAGAGTTCGACTTAATTTCTAAAAGCCACGCTAATTTGCTCCGTCAGTGGGCCGATGCCTAATGCCCAGTCAAATACTCAATCTCAACCATGACGGGCAGATGTAGCTCGCCCATCACGGCTCCACAACTCTCACTTAGTGATGAACGCCTAGGCAGGGGAGGAGAAGCTGAGCTTACTAGCTTGAGCTTTCTCTAGCCACTGAACGACTTGATGGCCTACACGAGATTGGTTCAGGCGATCAATTTCGCGGATACCTGTAGGGCTAGTGACGTTAACCTCTGTGAGGTAGCCACCAATCACATCTATCCCTACAAAAATTAGCCCATCTCGC
Source organism: Trichocoleus sp. FACHB-591 (assembly GCF_014695845.1). Taxonomy (NCBI): domain Bacteria; kingdom Bacillati; phylum Cyanobacteriota; class Cyanophyceae; order Leptolyngbyales; family Trichocoleusaceae; genus Trichocoleus; species Trichocoleus sp. FACHB-591. Next base: position 34,976 of record NZ_JACJPA010000114.1, on the reverse strand, counting down.
CGCAGCACTGGAGCCAGTTGAGCACAAATTTCTCGTTCTCTGGGGGTGATATCCACTGACTCAACCCTGCCGCCAACTGCCATGTTGCCCCGGAATTCATTACCTGTGGGCACGCGGTTCACGGCTCCAATTGGCTCTCCGTCTAGCAAGATAATTCGTTTGTCACCTGCTTTCGCTTCCGGCAGGTAAGTCTGAATCATGATCGGCAGTTGCCCTTGGAAGGTGCTGATTTCGATCATGGAATTCAGGTTGCGATCGCCCGGTTGCAAGAACAAGATGCCTTCCCCCGCTTTACCACCTAGCGGCTTGAGCACCGCAGCTCCTTGCTCCTCCACAAACTGACGAATCACCTGCTTATCTTGAGTCACGATCGTAGTGGGGATCGCCTCGGTAAACTGGAGGGCATACATCTTTTCGTTAGCCGCTCGCAAACCGCTAGGGGAGTTGACGACTAAGGTTCTAGCGGGGTCGATGTAGTCCAGGATATAAGTAGCGTAGAGGTAAGCCGTAGTCACCGGCGGGTCGGTTCGCATAAATACTACGTCCATCTCCTCTAGCGGCTGTAGATTGCCGAAACTCTTAGCCTGGGTGGAATCTTGCAAGGAACTCCCTAGGGAATACCAAGATTCAGCAGCCACCCAGTGGCCATCTACTAACTGAATGGGCGTCAACTTGACCCGTTCTAAAATTGCCCAGGCTTTACCATTCACCACACTCAATAAATTCGCTTGAGTTACCCATACCTCATGACCCAGTTCTTGTGCTGCTTCCATGAGGGCAACACTCGTGTCATGACAGGGATCAAGTTTTTGAATGGGGTCAATAATAAATGCGAATTTCAATGAATTACCCTCTGCAACGGTGTGGCTACTTTTGCACTAACGAAACAACTGAGTGGAAATGCGATCGCTTTTGGCGTTACACGATGTACTAGCTAACTTATAAGTAGTTAGCTAGCAGTCTGCAAAAGCTGATCAAGCTTGCCTTGAGCGTTTAAGGCATGAATGTCGTCACAACCACCAACATGCTGGTCGTTAATGAAAATTTGGGGCAGAGAACGTTTGCCATTAGCACGTTGGGACATTTCAGCGCGGGCTGCTTCATCACCATCGATGCTGTATTCGGTGTATTCAACTCCTTTTTTGTCTAAGAGTGCTTTAGCCCGGATACAGAAGGGGCAGGTTTGCCAAGTGTAAATTTCAACTTTAGAAGCCATAGCAACCTCAATCGTTAAGCAATGTTTCTTGATCTTAGTTTAGCCCCAGGAAGAAACCGCATAGTCCACAAGTTGAGCTAGTCGCCGACGTAAGGTTTCTAGCCCCAGGCGATCGCTGGCCGAGAGAAATACAGCTTGAGGAAATTCTTCTTGAGCGAGGGCTAAAGTATCTCCGTCCACCTGGTCAATTTTGTTGAAAGCCACTAACGCGGGTCCCGGCGTGATGGGCATCTCGGACAAAATCTTCATGACTGAACGAATTTGGTTTTGCCAAGCTGGATGGGAGAGATCCACCAAATGCAACAAAGCATCTGCTTCTGTGACTTCCTCCAAAGTGGCTCGGAACGCATCCACTAACGACGGCGGTAGCTCATGGATAAAGCCAACCGTGTCAGTCAGCAAAATAGAGCGGGGTTCCTGAGTCACAGCATCTTGAATGATCAGGCGTCGGGTGGTAGGGTCAAGCGTCGCGAAGAGTTGATCGGCGGTATACACTTCCGCGTTGGTCAATGTGTTTAACAACGTAGACTTACCAGCATTGGTATAACCGACGATCGCGATCGATGGAACTTCGCGATGCTGGCGTCGTTGCCGCAACCGAGAACGGTGAGCTTGTAACTGGTTAACTTCTTGCTGCAACCGAGAAATCCGTCGCTGGATGCCACGACGCTCGGTTTCTAGCTTGGTTTCACCAGGGCCTCTGGTGCCAATCCCACCGCCCAAGCGTGACATAGCTTGTCCCCGCCCGACCAGACGCGGCAGCATGTATTCCAACTGCGCCAACTCGACCTGGAGTTTCCCGGCTCTAGACTGAGCCCGTTGCGCAAAAATATCTAAAATTACTTCAGTGCGATCGACCACCCGAATGCCGATTTGAGTTTCCAAGTTACGCACTTGGGCTGGGTGTAAGTCGCGATCGAAAGCAATTAGGTTTGCGCCCACTGTTTGAGCGGCGAGCGCAATTTCTTGAACTTTTCCTTCGCCAACCACGGTCTGTGGGTGGGGGCGAGAGCGCTTTTGAGTTAGGGTTTCTACCACAGTGCCGCCCGCAGTTTCCACTAGGCGAGTTAGTTCGACTAAGCCATCTTGGAAGCGTTGCGATTTTCGTTCATCGGTCATCAAGCCTACAATCAACACCTGATCGTGGTCGCGATCGACTTGTTGAGCGACGTATTCGCGCTCAAATTCTGCTTCTAAATTTTCTACTAAATCCAGAAAATCTTGAGCCGCTAAATCATCCAGGTCGGTTGGTGGTGAAACAGTCCAGTTCGCTTCTGGATGCGGGACTAGGTGTGCTAAGTAAGCGTGCTTAACATAGCCCGTTGCTCCACCCCCACGCCGCTCAAATCCTGCACCTGACAAGGTAATCATTACCAAGCTATCGAGCCGCTGAATTGCCATAGCCGTCAAAGCAGCTTCGTTGGGTGGTTCAATTTTTAATTGGGTCGCCAAACAGCGAATGCCGCTGAGACGTTCGGCCCCGTAACGCGGTAGTTCTAGAGGTGGAATCTGAGTTTGACGGGGCGTGCCCACTCCAACCCGGATAACCTGACCGCGCCGGTTTATGTAGACACAAACAGGCTGGTTGAGATCTGTACTAATAGCAGCTAGTCGTTGGGCGAATTCAGATGTGGTGAGGCAATCGCCCGGTAGCCGTTGATGGTACAGACGTTGCAGCTGCTTAAGCTGACTAGATTTTAGACCTTGAAGATTGCCGTAGATCGTTTCTATAGACTTGCTTAACCAGAGACCTGGCCCTCAAATTCACTAGCTTCTATTCTACTAACTCTATAAAAACGTCAGTGTTTGCAGTCAGCGTTTGCAGTGTTACTGCCGAAACCAACCGAAAATTCTGGAGATCCGGTTCAGCCAGTTAGCAGGTCTGCGAATTCCCAGGGCATGGTCGTAGCTAGCATAAGCTTCTCTGTAGCGGTTGAGATAACGTAGTGCTACCCCTCGGAATAACCAAGCTTCTGCATGGTGAGGCTGAATCGCTAAAGCTGTATTGCAACTAAGCAAGGCTTCTTCGTAACAATTTAAGTGAATGAAAGCCACAGCCCGAAACACTAGAGCGGCAGCATGATTAGGCTGGCTCCTTAGCGCTTGGTTAAAACTGGCGATCGCTTCATTGTAGGCTCCCAAGTTGGCTTGAGCCTGTCCCCGTTGGTACCAGGCGCTCACATCATCACCTTTTCGGGCGATCGCTTGATCACAACGGGCGATCGCGTCTTCATACTCCCGCCGTAGCCGAGGGTCAATATCAGCTTGGCGGCGAACTTGAGGTCTGCTCCGCACTGAATTGACTGGAGGAAAAAGTGGCTGAACCTGGGATGACTGAAATGACTGGGTCATAGACATAGTCAGACAGGGAACAAATAAAGTAGCGCAGATCCCTAGAGTGCCCTGAACCAAGAAAGGACTCGCGGCTATAGCGAGCAACATTAGGTTTTCTTAATCTGAGAGTACTCGCTGTTCTGACAGATGAGCTGCCAGCTTCATCAGTTTTTACAGAAATCGGCCATTAAGCTTCGTTAAAGTACACGTTTCGCCACAATTCAACGAATAATTTGACCCTAAAGACGAGTTACTAGCGAAAATCCACCAAATTTTGATCGAACCATGGCAATTGACGGCTTCCGCTCTCAGTCCGTAAGATTAAATTCAAGTAAACAAGTGTAAAGATAAATAGGTGAGCGCTGTCCATTTTTAGCCTCACTCATAGCATCCACTTATTAGATTTAATCTAGCGTTGCAAATGCCATACCTTTCTCCGCGACGGCTTCTTACTTTCCTTGCTGCCTTCTGCTTAGCGTTGTCAATGTGGGCGATCGCACCAGCAGCCCAAGCCTACGAAAACCCACAACTGCTGCCCAGTGAACCAACGACGGTCATTGATCTAGCAAAAAATCTTACGGGCATTCAAGAAGAATCCTTGGCCAAAGACTTAGAAACTTTTGAAGCAGAAACAGGTTGGAAACTTCGAGTTTTGACTCAATTTGATCAAACTCCAGGGCGAGCGGTGAAAGACTTTTGGGGCCTAGATGAAAAAAGCCTGCTGCTAGTTGCGGATGCACGGGGCGGTAATATCCTCAACTTTAGTGTTGGCGATGCCTTTTATGAGCTGATGCCACGCACCTTCTGGATTGAACTGCAAACCCGCTATGGTAACCAATTCTTTGTACGCGAAAATGGTGAAGACCAAGCCATCATTCAAGCCTTAGAGTCCGTCAAAGCCTGCTTACGTAAAGGTGGGTGCCAAGTGGTGCCCGGTTTACCTCAAGAACAGTGGATTCTTACTCTAATTACTTCACTGGTTGGCGGCGTAATCTTCGGCTTTGCCGCTCATCCTCGTAAGGAAGGCCAAGTCTTCGCTTGGCAATGGGCTTTGATTTTCTCGCCTCTGTGGGGAATTTTATTTATTGCTTTTGGTGTTGGTCCGGTTGTGACGCGCACCTCAGAATGGCTACCTCTGTTTCGAAATGTGGTGGGATTTATGCTAGGAGCTTTAGTGGCTTATCTTTCACCAATGTTTACTCAGTCTTCCGCCCCTGAAAGTTAACCAGTGATAACTTGAATGCAGGCAAAATTTCCTCAAGACTGAATTTCAATCCGCTGAGGATAGAACCAACGCGATCGCCTAAAGTGCAAGCAGTCCTATAGCAATTACGCTGTATGACTGCTTAGGAGTGTATAACTATCTCAAACCCCAAGAACGCATTTGAGGGACAAGTTAGGCATGGAGTGGCATATTACGGACGCTCAGAGTTTAGGAATCATTGACCGAGAAATGGGTGAACACACGTTTTCCCCGGCTGAATATGAAATTGTGCGTCGAGTGATTTATGCCACTGCTGATTTTGAGTACAAATCCTTGATTCGCTTTTCTGAGCAGGCACTACAAGCGGGAGCCGCAGCTTTAGCAGCCCGCAGCACTATTGTGGTAGATGTGCCGATGGTACAAGTTGGTATTACTTCAAATATCCAAAACACCTTTGCCAATCCGGTATATTGCAGCATGGACGCTTTGACTCGGCCTCAAAGAGATAAAACTCGCGCTGCTTGGGGTATTGAAACCCTGGCACGTCGCTATCCAGAAGGCATTTTCGTGATTGGTCAAGCCCAAACTGCCCTATCGGTCATTGTGGATTTAATTGAAGCAGAAGAAATTCGCCCCGCCTTAGTGGTGGGCACTCCCTCTGGATTTGTCGATATTGAAGTTGCAAAACACCGCTTACAGGATTCATTGGTGCCCCATATTCGCATTGAGGGGCGTAAAGGGAGCGCTGTTGTCGCCGCTGCAATTATGAATGGCTTAGTAGATTTGGCTTGGAAAGCCTACGGTCAAGACAGCCCTGGTATGGGTTGAGTTTAGAGATGGGCTCAGCGACTTACATGTCCATTGCAGCGCGGCGACGAGGGGATTTGCGAGGCTTAGGCTGAGAGCTTAGTCGTCGGCTAACTTCCAAGAAATTATCCCGCTGCACTTGTGGGTAGTCGCTCACCCAAATATTCTGGCTAGGAATGTAAATGTCAGAGATTTTGGCAATGCGACTCAGATCTGGCAAATGCGACATCACCACCATATGAGCGACTTGGTCTGGGCGAATGGCTTTATGCTCCCGACGCAGCGGCACTTGGACGGGAATTCTAAATCCGCTTTCGTCGCCTACTTCTAAGTTCAGCCGTCGTTCGCGGTTTTCTACGAGGACTAACTCTCCCCGCTTATTCACGGTTTCTTCTGTTCCGATCAGTTCTTCACTGACGTAGGCATCTAAGACACGGCCTTGCCAAAAACCGCTATGGCGTGGTTTGCGAGCTTCTAGGTTTCGGAGGGTAGCCCAGAAAACAGGAGCCCAGAGCCAATAGAGACTGGTTGCAACTCCTAGGAAAAAGAGGATGAGTCCACCTGCGCTGCCTTCTCCAAGAACGGAGTAGGCGATGGTAACAACTACCCCTCCCACAACAGAAATGAGAAGTCGCTTTAAGAAGTCAGAAACTTTTCCCCAGTGATATTTATACTGAGGAAAAGTGGCAACGAGGGGAACCAGTTGTTCGAATTTCTCGCGAGTCAATGGAACTAGCATTAGTACAAGTTTATATACTCTTGAGTTGGCAATAGTTTGTGGGCGATCGCTTTAGTATTATGAGCCTAGCATTGTGAAGTTTTTAAGGGAAGAAATTTTGGCGGCAACTCGAACCCACGACGCTTTATTTACTAATGCTAGACTTGCCTATAGATTATTGGCTATAGACTAGCAGTTTGCTCAAAGGCACTGCCCTAGTGGTTGTCAGGTCGCTTCATTTCTTTTTATTCCTCTGTTTATGAGTTTAACTTTAAATAAGAGGAGAGTAATTCTACGGATTTGAGCACAGAAAATTCAATCTCTACTGTCTAAAAGTTGCGTAGTTGCCTCGAAGTTTTTATAGGGCAAAAGTAGCAGAATGAATTTAATTCTGAATAAGGCGTTCAGAAAGACTAAACAAGTAGGGGGCAACTAAATTTGTTTGGTTTTTCTGGTTAGGAAAGCGTCTTTACAGGTGAATTGCCTGACCCTGGGGGCTTGTAGGGTCAGGCAATTTTTTTGGTAATTTTGCTGGGCCTAAAGGATTTTTTCTAAGCCATAGACCAGCGACTTTAGCTGAATCACTTTGCGAATTGAAAGCAAGACTCCGGGCATGTAGCAAGCGCGATCGCTCGTGTCGTGCCGCAGGGTATAAATTTGCCCGGCTGCGCCAAAAATGACTTCTTGATGAGCAATTAAGCCGGGTAAACGCACACTGTGAATACGAATTCCTTCATCGGCTAAAGCTCCTTTGGCTCCTGGTATTTTTTCGGTTTCCTCAACCGTTGATGGGTTAAAGCTTTTACCTAGCTCGGCTAGCATTTGCGCTGTTTGTAGCGCTGTTCCGCTTGGAGCATCTGCTTTTTGGTTGTGGTGTAGTTCAATGATTTCGACATGGTCGAAGTGCTGGGAAGCTTGGATTGCAGCCTGTTGCAGCAGCACCATACCAATGGAGAAATTAGGAATGATGAGACAACCTGTACTGGCTTTGTCAGCAAATTCGGCTAATTCTTGAATCTGCTGGGGGCTTAAGCCAGTCGTGCCGACAACGGGACGAACACCATAGGCGATCGCGGCTCTCACGTTGTCATACACACCGTCTGGGTGAGTGAAATCGACCATCACTCCTAGCTGCTTCTCTTGCCCAGCCATCGCTAGGACTGGCTCAAAGTCGTTAAGGATTGGCACTTCTAAAGGACCGCATCCAGCCACTTCCCCTACGTCTTCACCTATGTATTTGGGATTGCGATCGACAGCCCCAATTAGGGTCAGATCAGATGCTTGGGCGACAGCCTTGACGACTTCGCGGCCCATTTTTCCCGCGGCCCCATTAACAACAACCGGAATGGGAAGTTGACTTGTCATGATCTAATATCGTGTCTCTGGACGGAATAAGCGCATTTTAAACGAGTGGCAGTGATTCGATTGCTTAGCTACGCTGGGTTAGTCATGTAGAGCTGTTAGAGTTTGGTAAAAGTCTGCTTGTTAATGCTCTAGCCAATGGCTGACCTCTGTGATCTCTAAACTGGCGCATCAAATCCGTTTTACACGGCCTAGCTTAGAACGCTGGCGCAAGCTGATACCGATGGTGACTCAACCCGCTCTGGTGACGAGCGTGATTGTCACAGGTTTGGTGCTGGGAGTGCGGCAAGTGGGAGGATGGCAACTGCTGGAGTTAGCGGCTTACGATCGCCTGGTGCAACTGCAACCTGATTTGGAGCCTGACCCTCGATTACTTGTAGTTGCCATTACCGAATCAGATATTCAAGCTCAAAATAGGTGGCCAATTTCGGATCAGGCGATCGCTCAAGCCTTGGCAGAACTACAGCGTTACCAGCCCGCTGCCATCGGTTTAGATATCCTGCGGGAAATTCCCCAGCCACCGGGGCGCACGTCCCTGCTGCAACAATTACAAGCACCAAATGTAGTCACAATCTCGACCTTGGGGGACACAGCCAACAACAAGACTAAGGCTCCGCCGGGTGTGCCAAGTGCGCGGGTGGGATTTAACGATATTGTCTTCGACTCTGACAACGTGATTCGGCGCAATTTTCTCTTTGGCGAAACTGATAACGCTGAATTTTCTTCTTTGTCGTTGCGGTTGGCATCAAAGTATCTAGCCCCTCGAGGAATTACCCCGCAACAGCCCTGGAAAAGTTACCAGGCAGTCCGCTGGGGTGAGGCCGTGTTTACGCCGTTACAACCAAATTCCGGTGGTTACATCGATGGTGATGCTGGCGGGTATCAGGTCTTATTGAGCTACCACTCAAATCAGCGAGTGGCTCGTCAGGTGACATTAACGCAGGTATTGCAGCGTCAAGTGAATCCAGTTTGGATCAAAGACAAAATTATTTTGATCGGGACGACAGCTCCTAGTATCAAAGATTTGTTTCCTACTCCCTACAGTGCGATCGAGCAGGGCAACCCGGAAATGCCAGGAGTGCTGATTCATGCTCACATGGTTAGTCAATTTATCAGTGCGGCGTTGGGCCAGCGATCGCTAGTTTGGTTTTGGCCTGAGTGGGCTGAAGGATTGTGGATTTGGGGTTGGTCGGCGGTAGGGGCCTTGTTGGCTTGGCGAGTTCGGCATCCGGTCTACCTGGGTTTGATAGGAATTGCTGCCGTTGGTGGTTTATACCTCGTTTGCTATGGCTGGTTTACGCAATCTGCTTGGATTCCCTTTGTACCGCCTGCGATCGCCCTACTCACGACAGCGGGTAGCTTGGTTTCTTACTTTGCTTATCAGGCGTATCAAGAGCGTAAAACGATCGCTGAACAAGTTGAAGACCAAGAAAAAACGATTGCCCTGTTGCAAACCTTGTTAAGTGGGGATCCAACCATTGCTTTAACTAGCGCTCCGACCAGTGCTGCAAGTGGTGACACCACCTTAATCCCGACCCAGAGTACCAAGCGGAGTGTCACCACCCAGGTGCCGACTAGTAGCACCAAGTCTAATGATGCAACTGAGGCCATTAATACCCGCACTTATTCAGATCAGCATGTTGCTAATGACCTTGAAGACCCAATCAGCGATCGCCCTCGCTTCTTGTTGAGTCGGCGCTACAAAATTGATCGTGTCCTGGCATCCGGTGGGTTTAGCTTGACCTATTTAGCCCAAGATACTCAGCGGCCTGGTAATCCGCTGTGCGTGGTGAAGCATTTAGTGCCAGCCCGGAGTGATGCGCGCTTTTTGCAAACTGCTAGACGTTTATTCAAAACTGAAGCTGAAATTTTGGAAAAGCTGGGGAAACACGATCAAATTCCGCAACTTTTGGCTTCATTTGAAGAAAACGCTGAGTTTTACTTAGTAGAGGAATTTATAGCGGGGCACCCTCTCAGCGAGGAATTACCTGCCGGCAAGCGGTTGTCAGAAGCTCAGGTTGTAGGGTTACTCAGGCCCATCTTAGAAGTCTTAGCATTTCTGCACGAACGGCATGTGATTCATCGGGACCTCAAGCCCAGCAACATCATGCGTCGCCAACTCGATCAACAACTAGTGTTAATTGATTTTGGAGCTGTGAAACAAATGCAGCCCCAAGACTATAGTGCTTCCCGCCAAAGCGCCCAAGAAGAAGGATTTACTGTTGCGATCGGTACCCGTGGCTATGCTCCCCCAGAGCAGCTAGCTGGATACCCTGGGCTCAGTAGCGATATTTATGCGCTGGGAATGATTGCCATTCAAGCCCTAACGGGGTTCTTCCCCTACCAACTGTCACCGGATCCTGAAACGGGCACTGTGATTTGGCGAGAGTTTACTGAGGTCAGCGATCAATTTGCGGCGGTTTTGGATCGCATGATCTGCTACTACTTCAACGAGCGATACCAATCTGCTGGTGAGGTTTTGCGGGATCTTAAAGCGCTAGAGACTTGATACGAGTACTGGGAGTGCATTTAGCTCTAGGCTGTATGGCAAAATGAGAGACAGTCATCAAATATTCTTAAGATCTAGGTAATCCTGTGAGTCTGACTGCCCAAGCTAGCCCAAATTCAAAATCAGCTACTCGCCGCCTGGTGTTTCCCTTCACAGCCATTGTGGGTCAGGAGGAAATGAAACTGGCCCTGCTGCTGAACGTAATTGACCCTAAGATTGGCGGTGTCATGATCATGGGCGATCGCGGCACAGGTAAATCCACCACCATTCGTGCCTTGGCTGACCTGCTACCTGAAATTGAAGTAGTAGCAGACGACCCCTTCAACAGCCACCCCATCGATCCGGAGCTGATGAGCGATGCCGTCAAACAACTGGTAGAGCAGCAGGGTGGTGTTAAAGTTGCCCAGAAAAAAGTCATCATGGTTGACTTGCCGCTTGGTGCGACTGAAGACCGAGTTTGTGGCACGATCGACATCGAAAAAGCCTTGTCAGAAGGGGTAAAAGCGTTTGAACCTGGCCTGTTGGCCAAGGCAAACCGAGGCATCCTGTATGTCGATGAAGTTAACCTGCTGGATGACCACTTGGTAGACGTACTCCTCGACTCTGCCGCCTCTGGTTGGAACACAGTTGAGCGGGAAGGTATTTCGATTCGACACCCAGCTCGTTTCGTGTTGGTTGGTTCCGGGAACCCAGAAGAAGGCGAACTCCGCCCCCAACTGCTCGATCGCTTCGGAATGCACGCGGAGATTCGCACCGTCAAGGAGCCATCTCTACGGGTGCAAATCGTCGAGCAACGCACTGAGTTTGACCAAAACCCTCAAGCTTTCCTAGAGCAATATCAGACGCAGCAAGATGAGCTACAAGAGCGCTTAGTGGGAGCGCAAGAACGCCTCAAATCTGTCAGCATGGACTACGATCTGCGCGTGAATATCTCTCAGGTTTGCTCTGAGTTGGATGTAGATGGTCTCCGAGGTGATATTGTCACCAATCGGGCTGCCAAAGCGATCGCAGCTTTGGAAGGTCGCACCGAAGTCACTGTCGATGACATTCGCCGAGTTGTCACGCTCTGCCTGCGTCACCGCCTCCGCAAAGACCCTCTAGAATCCATTGATTCTGGCTACAAAGTGGAAAAAGTGTTTAATCGCGTATTCGGCTTAGAAGAGGCAGAAACTGAAGCGGTGGCTGCGACTAACGGCACTGGAGCCAGAGCTCGCTAAACTAGAGGCTCGCTAAACGACAATGGAAAAACGTGTCCTAGGCTTAGACCCCGGATTGGCGATCCTAGGCTTTGGCATTATTTTGGGTAGGGACGAGGGTAACCACGCTCCTACCCTGCTTGATTTTGGGGTGATCCAAACTCCAGCTCATACAGAAATGGGCGATCGCCTCTGCACCATTTATGACGACCTGCATACGCTGCTAAACGAATGGCAACCCGATCTAGTGGCGATCGAAAAGCTGTTTTTCTACCGCATGGGCAACACGATCGCCGTTGCTCAAGCCCGTGGCGTGTTGATGTTGGTCCTAGCGCAGCACAAAGTACCTTTTGTGGAATTTACTCCAGCTCAGATCAAGCAGGCTTTAACGGGCTACGGTGGAGCCGACAAGCAAGAGGTGCAGCAAGCCGTGGCACGGGAACTTAACTTAGATGCCATCCCTAGACCCGATGATGCGGCAGACGGCCTAGCAGTGGCCTTAACGGCTTGGTTTCAGCGCTGATGACACGTCTTTGTAGATTCAGAGTTGAGTGAGGTTCTGTGACCCTTCCGGAGGTAGATGTAAGCAGTTATAGAAGCGCCGTAAGGTTATGGGCGATAAAACAATGCAAATTCAAACTAATTTATTCCCTGTTGTTAAACGATCATGCAGGAAAAGCTTTTAATATCTCCTAAGCAAAAAGAAGAGTTATTCCATACCGAACTAGTCAAGCATGGAGTTCCTTTTTACAAAGCTGCAAAAGTAGCCAATATTTTAGTTTCTGCGCCCTCAGATGAGACTTTGACGGAGGAAGAGATTCAGCTAGCCAAAGATGCTTGCAGAGAGTGGCTAAAGCAGCGTAAACGTCTTGATTTGGTGCTGCGGACTGTAGAAACTGTTAACCTAAACAGGAATAAGCGCAGCAGCTGAACAGCATCAAGGTCTAAAGCGATCGCCAGCTTATTGCCAGAAGCGATCGCTTTAGTACAAAGAAAAATTTGCCTTAATTTAAACTTTTCTAGAATGGCTCAGGCGGGATTTGAACCTGCGACCTTGGGCTTATGAGTCCCCTGCTCTAACCACTGAGCTACTGAGCCGAGCTGCATCCATCAGTGCTGACTGATTTCGCTTTATTAAAATAGCATAAAAAAGTTAGCGATCGCTATCCTTATCTGAAAAAAAATCTAAAAAATATAGGCTAGCGGTTACAGATATAAAAGCAATCGGGGAAGCCAAAGACCTCCCCGATGCTCGATTTCGATTAGATTAAGTAACGCTTGAGCTGATTAGCGGCTAGCGAGGTACTTCATCGGGTTCACAGCACCTTGCCCAGCAGCATGGAGCTCGAAGTGGGAGTGAGGACCTGTGCTATAGCCAGTGCTACCCATTTCGGCAATTTGCTGACCTTGGTCAACTTGCTGGCCTGAACGCACCAAAATTCGGTTGTTGTGAGCGTAGAGAGTAACGCTACCGTCGGGATGCTGAATCTCGACTAAGTTGCCGTACCCGCCCTCATTCCAACCAGCAGTGATCACAACACCAGAAGCTGCTGCCACAACAGGAGTTCCTACAGGAGCCGCAATGTCGATTCCTTTGTGCATCCGACCCCAGCGCCAGCCATAACCTGAGCTTAAAACTCCCTTCGCGGGCCAAATATAACCCTTAAAGCTAGCTGCGTTTTCTGGCAGATAGCGATCGGCTGCTGCCAAAGGTGGCAAATCAGGGGACACGGTTTGTCCCACTAAAGGCTTCACTAGAGGATCATAGGAGTCTGAACCTAGGGGAGCTGCCGCAACCAACTTTTGGCTAGCTTCTGGTTTAACCGTACTAGACGCTGTAGGAGCTGAAGATTGCCCAGACTGACGCTTTTGCTGTAGCGTCCGAATTTCGGCTTGTAGAGCTTCCGTGTAGCGGCTAGGGCTGAATTCTGGATTGACCTGCCGAGCGGTTACAGGGCTAGCGTTAGTCTTCTGAGATGGAGCAGCGCTAATAGAAGGCACGGTCTTCAGCACATTGGCCTGAGTAGCAGTGGCTTTAGATGACCCAGTAGCTCGGTACTTCTCACGCAACTTGATAATCTCGGATTTCAAGTTGTTGATGTAAGGGCTGTTGCTTTCGTCTGGGTTAAACGAGGCTCCTGAGCTGCTTGGTTTCTCAGAGAAAGGTGCATTGCTCAGTGGAGCTGTTGCTACCTTGGTACCCTCTTGGCCTTCAGCTGCCTTCTCCGTAGCGATCGCTTGCTTGGGTACTGCTGCGATCGTGCCTCGGAATTCAGCGGATTTAGCGCCAGCAGCAGAGGTGCTAGGTAGGCTAGCTCCCACAACTGGAATGGTGGGAACAGAAACACCACTGGTCGAAGCGACTAAGGTTGGTGCCGTTCCGTTGGCGACATCAGCCGTAGTAGCGACTTGGAAAGTGCCCTCTTTGACTTGAGGAATTGTGAGCACCTGATTAACTCGGATGTAGTTCGGATCGCTGATTCGGTTGGCTTGAATCAGTTCTGCTCTAGAAATGCCATGATTCCGAGCGATCGCATCCAAGGTGTCCCCAGGGCCAACCCGATAAGCGCTTTGCTCAACCGCTGTTGGAACCTGAGGCTCACTCATGGCCTCCGGAATCACTACAGGGCTGGGGGCGGGAACTACCTGAGGCTCGATAATGACTTGAGTCTCAGCTTCTGGTTTCAAAGCTTTCGTGCCCTGAGCGGTCGCTACTACAGAGCTGGACTCATTGGTTTTGGACTCAATTACCTTAGGCTCCAGAGTCGGAGTAGGTACTTGAGCAAGTTCAGCGAGGGTGACCACTGGTTTTGCTTGTGGTACTTCGGTCGCTGCAACAACTTGAGGCTCTTGAGGTTGCGTTTTTTGAGCCACCTCTGCGGTTACCAATGGAGTTTCAGGAGATGCAGTGGCAGTTACTTGGCTTGCTGCACCATCGACATCAGACTCCTCAGCGAAAGCTGTAGCAACCTGATTGCTATTAACTAAACTTTGACCTTCCTCAGACCGTAACTCCGCCAGACTATTTTTCAGCTCATCTCGCTTTTGCTTTAAGCGATCGAGAGCAATGTCTTGCTGTTCCTTCAAAACCTCAGCTTGATCTACAGAAGCAATGCTGGGTTCGTTTACTTGTAGCTCAGCCGTGGGATCAAGCGTGGGGCTTGACTCTAGCTGGGATGAAGCAACCTCGTAAGAGGTGGAAGTAGAGGAGACAGAAGGAATCTGTAGAGTCTGACCAACCTCTAGGGTGGTGCTAGGGGCGATACCATTAGCGGTAGCGATCGCGGTAGCATCAACTTGATAGAGTCGAGCAATTTGCCACAGGGTCTGGCCTGGTTGCACACTGTGCTTGATAGCAGAAGACTCTGGCACAGGCAGTGTAGCTGCTGGCTCGATTTCTGGGGTAGCTGAGAGAGCTGCAACTTCGTAAGCCGGAACGGTTGCAACCGATGGTTCAACAGTCAACGGTTCTGCTGCCACAGCTCGATCGTTTTGCCGAGGCAGTAATAAACTGGACGCACCCATCGAGATTGCTAATCCAATCATGGCAGCAGAGGTGCAAGCCTTACGATTGACCTCGGTTGGCCCCTGCTTGCTTTGTTCATCAGCCACATCACTTCCTGGTGTGTGGGAAAGAACAGACTTGACCTTCTGCGGAAATGCTCGTTTCAAAGAACGACCTCCTAATGACCAGCGCTTAACTGTCCTCAATTCACTCGATCCGTCGTCAGTCAATGATGCAAATCACATTGAAAACAGACGAAGATCACTGACGGCAATTACACCTAGGCAAGATTACCCTGCTTTTTTGGTTTAGACAAGCTTACACTACTTAACAAAAAATTCAAGAGTCGATTTTTGAGTCCAGCTCAAGGGGTTTTGCTGTCTCAGAAATTGAGTTGCAGTTTCTCTTGAAGAGCTAATCAAACTGAAGTTTAACGCACTTCTCTCATTTGCTAAATCAAGTGCAGATTTCAGATTACTTGCCCAAAAACTAGTGTTTGTCATTGCGTCAGTAACGGTTTTTTTCAGCCGTCTCAGAGCTGGGGTACAGGATTCAACTTAACTACAGACGTGACTCTACGTGAAGTTTTGGTGAACATCAACCGTGGAATCATGCACCCAGATTAAGGTAACTAAAAATTTGGGATTTAGGTTCCCAAGAGCAAACCCGTCTGTTTTGATCGCTACAGCAGTTTTCGGATGGAACAGGATAAGACCATGACAAAGTGATCAAAATTCACAGCGTAGATTGGGTGATCTCATCGAATTTTTTATAGGAATTTCTTATTGCTTCCGGATAGATTTTGTATTTTGTGCGACGAAATAATTTTATCCAACTGTAACTGCCTACCACAGAACTACTTTCTGATTTTCCATTTCTAATAGAGAGTTGAGTCACTGAATATAAATGACTACTCAATCGCAATATAAGAATTAAGCGATCGCCTACCTAAAATGAACTTGTCAAGGCTGATCAGACTTAACGCTAAGATCACCCAATTGACGGCGGGCTTCAAATAAACCAACGGCTGCACTCACGGACAAGTTAAGGCTACGAACGTGAGGCTGCCCCATAGGAATATAGAGTACTTGATCACACATGTCTAAAACTTCTGCGGGCAGACCTTGAGTTTCACTGCCAAACAGCAGCCAATCATCGGCTTGATATTGGCATTCAATATAACTACAGCTTCCTCTAGCGCTAAAGCCTAACCAGCGGCCTCCTTTAGGTCGGGAGTAAGCCTGAAAAATCTCAACAGAACCGTGATAGTGCAGCTTAACGTAGGGCCAATAGTCCAGACCTGCTCGCTTCAGATAGCGATCGGTGATTTCAAAGCCTAGAGGAGCCACTAAATGCAGTTCTGTACCCGTAGCAGCGCAAGTTCTGGCGATATTGCCCGTATTTTGGGGGATTTGGGGATGAACTAAGACAACTTGGGGCATAAAGAGTAATTCGTGCTGATACCACTCGCTGAAAACACAAAAAAGTCTACCTTTTGGTAGACGAACCTATATATTTTTTTAATAGTTCCAGAAAAAAAGCAAGGTGATTAAAGATCCTGATCAATCAATTCACTCATGATTCGGATCTTCGATAGTTTAATACCCCTGTTTTGGCATTCAGGGCTACAAACAATTTCTTTTGGTCTTCAGCCAGGATTATTTTGCTAAAAGAAGAATCTCTAAATCTGGCAGTCCTGGCTTTTAGAAGCTGAAATGTTCCTTGATCAATTACTACGGTGAAAAATTAAAGGAGCTAAGTTCAGAGCTGCAATGCCTCAGGTAAATAACTACGCGGCGATAGGCTGGCATAACTCAAGTTCTAAAGCTCGCTCCTGCTCTGCCATTGCTTGAATAGCTTGACCAATGACTGTGCGGCTATCTATACCTGATTCATGCAGCTTCAGCCATTGTTGCGCTTCATTACCTTCTCGTAAGATTTTTTTCAGCGGTAGGAGAAAGCAGCTAAATCCCTGCTGTTTAGCGATCGCCCATACTTCTTGATAGAGCTGCTCAATCCAATCTCTAGCCAAAATTGTTCTGCCGTCTTGCCAGTGTCTCAGTTCTGCATCTAGGCTGTTTCGAGATACCGCAGCTTCGTTGGCATTCGTCAGTTCAATTAAATCTTCAGCGCGAGTTGTAGCGGGTAAGGTGCTGGCTGTGAGCGGATCAAGATTGGGGTCAGCAATGAGTTGTTGCAGGCGAGCTTCTAAGAGCGCGGTAATGGCTAGCAGAGCGATCGGATCGGAAACTAAATCACAAATTCTGAGTTCCAGGCGATTGAGATTATAAGGACGGCGGTCGCCATTCGGTCGGACAGAATCCCAAAGGTGCCGTACATTTTGCATCGTACCTGCTACGAGCTGAGCCTCCGTCCACTGAATGAAATGAGCATGACTCTCAAACAGAGGCACATGAGCGGGAGTTTTAGGAAAGAGTCCCCAACGAGTAGAGTGGTAGCCTGTCGCCTGACCATCTAAAAAAGGAGAGGACGCACTGAGGGCCAGGTATAGAGGAGCTTCTAATCGAATCAAGCGGCAAGCTCGCATCAACAGCTCTGGCTCAGCAATGCCGATGTTGATATGGATACTGGCTGTGACGACCTTAGTGCCATAAGTGCGCTCAATATAGCCGTGATAAGGATTGCCTGGATCGGAGCGGCAGAAGCGATCGCTCCCTCCCAAAGACAAAGTGCTACCAGGTAGCAGGGTATAGTCTCCCAACTGCTTGAGATAGCGTCGTAGTGCCACGCGAGGACGCACTAAGTCACAGAGTAAGCGCTCATAGCGGCACAAGGGAGCAGTGGTGTACTCAACATTGCGGCTATCAGGCTCGCGCACAAACCCATCTAAGGTTGCCACAATCTTGTCGGACAATCCCACGATGTCGCCCTGGGGGGTTCCTGTGTACAGCTCTACTTCAAAACCTTTTGATAGCAGCACGGCTTTTCCTCAATGGAGCTAGGCAGTCTTCTTTATCTAGTATCAAGGAAAGCGGAGAAATGCAGCGATACCTAGCTAAAAACAGCAATTTGTACGGTAGAGCCGCTGACTATTCCGCTCTACCGCAAATTACGATTATTTTGCATCCTCGGAAGGGCTAGGACCACGCTCAAGAGCCGCAGGATTGGTCTCTTCTTCTCCCTGGCCTTGGGCATCAAAAGGATAACCTTCTGGTTGGTCAAGGATTGCTTGAGGGTCTACTCCTGGATTACTCGCATCATCCATGACACCGTTAGCATTTGTATTAGGTTTGATCGAAGCGCCTTTGTGGCTAGCATGACCGCCGGGCATAAATGTTTCCTCAAGTAAAACAATTTTGGTATGCCCCAGCTTAGACTCGGTCTGCCTGAGGAATCCCTATCTCAGGGCTTAAATGTAGTTAGGCGAACAGGATAACCTTTTTACTAACGTACTAAGTAGAAAAAGTGCTGTTGATTTATTTTGGCAAAAACTTATTCGATATCAGCTAGAGCTTGGCTTGTCGAAGTCTTTACAAGATTTCTCTACTTGCTATGAAATTAATGAACGTAGTAAAAATCACAAATATTTATTAAAGGGTTACTGATATAGTGCTGAGCAGATTTTCTCGTAACTCAGCATTATTGGGGTCAGCTATGCGTCATTGGGGTTACTTAGGTACGACAGCACCTCTCAGCGGGTTAGTAGCACTTGCCGCAGCGACACCTGCCTTGTTAATCCTTGGGCAATTCATCCCAGCGATTGCTGAAACTCCTTTCCAAGTCTTACCGAACACCCCTACGCATCTTGCTCAAGCGCTTCCTAGCTCAACTGCTCTAGCTCCAGAAGTGCTAGCAGAAATTAACCGCGTTCGTACCAATCCCACGGGCTATGCAACCTGGCTAGAAGGTTTAAGCCAATACTATGGCGGTCAAGTTTTAGCCTTACCCGGAGAAGATCCAATCCGCACTCGTGAAGGTGTGGGAGCTTTGCAGGAGGCGATCGCTACTCTGCAAACCATGCCACCGATGGCCCTATCAGCAGGAATGTCCCAGGCTGCTGAAGATCATGTAGCTGATACGGGTGCTCAGGGTGTGGTAGGTAGCGTTGGCACTGATGGCAGCAGTCTAAGCGATCGCGCTAAACGTTATGGCACCTTTAAAGGTGGATTTGTCGAGCTTCTCAGCTACGGGAAAAAAACATCTGCTGCTGTAGTTTTGCAGTTGGTCATTAATGATGGCGACCCCAATCGAGGTTTGCGAGGAGAATTGCTTAATCCGAAGAATCGCTTCATCGGTATAGCCTGTGGCCCTCATGCCAGCAGAGGCGCAATGTGTGTGATTGAGTCGTCAACGGAATATGCAGAGAAATCTGGAACAGTTGCAACATCCAAGGCTCAACCCGCAACAAACCCTAAGCACAATAATGCTTCCCAAGGGCAGTCAGCCAAGACAACACCAAAACCAGTAGCGCAGGTAGATAAGGCGATCGCGGCTCCAACGAAGCCAAAAACAAAATCTCAAGCTGTTGCCAAGACACTTCCTGCTTCGACCCCAACGACGCTTGGGTTTCCACAGAGCTATCTATCGCCAGAAGAGCAAGCAATTTTTGAGGAAACCAATAGAGTTCGATCGAATCCTGCTACCTATGCTGTTGAGCTAGAAAATTTGAGGCAATATTTTGAGGGCAAACTGCTGAAGCTGCCAGGGCAAACTCCGATGGAGACGGAAGAGGGTGTCAGCGCTGTGGAGGAAGCAATCCAAGCCCTGAAAGCTACTAAACCAATGTCCGTTTTGAGTTTCTCTAAAGGAATGTCTTTGGGGGCAAAAGACCATGTGAACGATTTAGGGCCTGCTGGAAAAGCTGGACACTATGGCACTGATGGCAGCAAGCCAGACAAGCGGATTAGTCGCTATGGTGCCTGGAAAGGACTGACAGGCGAAAACATCAGTTACAGCCCAATGAATCCTGCAAAGTGGCATGTCATCCAACTGTTGATCGATGATGGAGTCAAAGATCGCGGCCACCGCAAAGCCATTCTCAAACCCGATTACCGCATGACAGGGGTAGCCTGTGGTTCTCACGCTGTCTACACGACTATGTGTGTGATGGAGTATGCCACTGAATATCAAGAAGGACGCTAAAGGTTGAGAGGAGCGATCGCGCTTTGGAGAGATAGAGGGGCAATCGCACGCATTAAACCTTTATCCCCTCCAGTTCTTCGTCAGTGAGTTCATAGAGTTGACGGAGTTGGGCGAGTTTGTTGGGGTCTGGGTTCCAGAAACCACGACCGTTGGCTTCTAGCATCCGGGCAACGATGTTGCGGAAAGATTCGGGGTTGGCTTGGCGGAGTTTTTCGGCCATCTCAGCGTCAAGAGCGTAGGTATCGGCGGCTTGGTCGTAGACCCAGGATTCTTGGAAGTCGGCGGTGCCAGCCCAACCAATCAGAGCGGTCATGCGTTGGGAGATTTCAAACGCACCACCAGAACCTTGATTTGCCATTGCTTCTGCCCACTTAGGGTTGAGGAGTTTGGTGCGGTATTCTAGCCGCAACAGATCCTCTAAACTTCGAGGGGTACTGTCTTTCGAGAAACTTTCCACAAAGCTTGTGGTGACTTTCTTGCCCCGTTTTTGTTCGGCAGCTCGTTTCAAGCCGCCCGTGTTGGCGTAGTACTCTTGAATGTCGGTGAGGCCGTATTCTAAAGAGTCAATTTCTTGAACCACGCGCTCGGTGGTTTTCAGTAGCGTGTCAAGAATTTCGGGACGGGCTTGGCCCTTGTCTTGGCGACCATAACTAAATGTGTTGCGATCGCGCCAGGTATCCCCTAGTTCATCCCCTGATTCCCAATTACCATCCACCACGCGATCGTTGACTAAGGAACCAAAGTCTCCGGCTGGATTGGAGAACAAACGGGCGGAGGCATTTTCGACACCTTGGGCTTGCAAGGCAATCGCGTGTTTGCGAATAAAGTTTTGGTCTTCGGGTTCGTCGGCTTCAGCGGCGCGACGGAACAAGTCATCGAGCAGTTCAATAATGTTGACGAAGCTATCGCGGAAAATGCCAGAGAGGTTAGCGAGTACGTCAATACGGGGATGACCGACTTCGGCTAAAGGCTTGAGTTCGTAGCGGACAATCCGACCCGTGCCTTCTTTAACGGGCTCGGCTCCGACGAGTTCTAGCAAGATACCCAGTGATTCGCCTTTGGTTTTGATCGCATCTAATCCCCAGAGCATCACGGCGACGGTTTCAGGGTAGGCGTGGTGTTCTTGGAGATGTTGGGCAATGATTTGTTGGGCGATCGCTCGGCCTCGTTCATAGGCAGCAGGTGAAGGCATCCGGTAGGGGTCGAGGGCGTGGATGTTGCGGCCTGTGGGCAAGACACCAGGGCCATCCCGCAGCAAGTCACCACCGGGAGCGGGAGGAATATATTCCCCGTTTAAGCCTCGCAATAAGTTGATTAGCTCATCGGAGGTTTGGGCCAATAAGTCTCGAACTTGTACCGCTGCTTCGAGTTTGGGAGTTTTGCCGTTGAGGTCAAATTGTTGGGTCAGCGATTTGAGGTCAGCACCAACAGAAACTTGAGCGATTGCCTGTTCTGGCAATTCTTTGCCTAAATAAGCGTTCAAGTAGCCTTCTATGATTTCAGCGTTCGGCACTTCTCCTAACGTATGCAGCCCCGTGGAGAAGAGGCGGTTTTCTAAAACTTGCAGATACTCGTACAGCTTTAGCAGGTAGCGATTGAACACCTCAGCGCTGAAGAGTTTGGCGTTTTCGGGAGTGAGGGAGATACCCAGCTTCCTCGCTGCGTCGCAAGGACAGTCGGCATCTAAGCCAGTGTCACCAATCTTTTTCAGGATCGCTTCCTTGAGCACGTAGTTTTTGGTGGGGTCTTCGCGATATTCGGCGATTAAGTCCCGTAGCGTCACCAATTCTTTGTAGAGTCCGGCGCGACCATACGGTGGCACATTATGAGAAATCAGTACGCCGTAGCCCCGCCGCTTTGCCAAAATCGACTCAGACGGATTGTTCGCTGCATATATATATAGATTGGGCAGGTTGCCCAGGAGAATATCTGACCAAGAATAGCCTGTATTGCCTAGGGGCGAACCTGGCAGCCACTCCACGGTGCCATGCATCCCGAAGTGGACGATCGCGTTAGCTTGAAAGTCGTGTTGTAACCACTGGTAGAAAGCGGCGTACTGCGGGTGGGGTGTGAGGTCGCGCTCAAACATCAGACGCATGGGGTCGCCTTGGATGCCGAGTGGGGGCTGTACCCCAATCCAAATATTGCCGAGTTGAATGCCACCTAAGCAGAACTGATTGCCACAGGTTTTAATGCCGCTATCCGTCAGCGACTTCCACTGTTTCTCAATGCGGCTAGTTTTTAGGAAGCCCAGCCATTTCTCTAGTTGGCGATCGCTCACCAAGGTAATTGGAGTATCCTCCTGATCGCTAAAGACTTCATCGGCGGCTTTGACCTGACGAATTAGTTCCTCGCCATCTTCCGGCAAGTCCCCGACCGTATAACCTTGGTCTTTCAAAGCTTGCAGGAATTTCAGCAGCGATCGCGGCACATTCAATAAAGCAGCCGTGCCAACAGCACCATATCCGGGTGGAAAGCCATAGAGAATGATGGCTAGCTTGCGATCGCTGGGTGAAGTGCGTCTCAGTTCAATCCAGCGTTTCAAGCGTCCCGTTAAGCGTTGGACTCGCTCAGGAATTAGATAAATGTCTTCACCGACCAAACCACCCAACGGCACCGGATCGATCGCACCATCAAGTTCTGGTAAGGAATACAGCACCACACTTTGCAGCCCACCAATTCCCTGCCGCGTCCAAGAATGAATATCTTGAATCAGTAAGGGAGCCGCGACGATATAGGGGACATTTTTGGCACTGAGAATCCGCTTCGCCACTTCTACCTGTCGTCCTGCTTCCATCGAGCCAGCAGGACCACCCACTAACGGGAAGCCAATTGTAGAAACGATCGCATCCACTGCTACAGCCTCTTTAGAGAGGGATAACGTTTCGGTATTGCCTTGCGATCGCTGGGCTTGCTCGTAAGCAGTTGTCATCCAGTCTCTTACGGCTACATGCCCTTCTACTCCATTGATGAAAATTGGCAGCGGAATTAAACCTGCCTGCTCAAAGTGGCGAATCAATTGTGGAATGTAAGGTTGTTTGGTGACAACGTGTTTGCGATACAGCAGGATGCCAACAACAGGGAGAGTAGCGTTTGTAGGAACGGGTTTTGTAGAGAAAGAATTGCTAGCCGAAGATTCGGTGCTAAACCCACCCTTACTGGAAGGGATAGATCCGCGATCGCGATACCAATCTAGATATTGTTTGGGAGACTCGAAATAACCTACATAGTCAGGATGCAACAGCCCCATATTTGGAGTTTCGATCGGGGCAGGAATTTCACCGATCGCCAAACCGAGATATTTTTCCGCGATCGTCCAGAACATCGACGCTACGTTCTCTGGGCCGCCTGCGTTCCAGTATCCGTAAATAATCAGCCAATTGCGTAAATCTTGAACTTTTTGAATCGGGACAAATTTGAGGAGTTTCGGCCCCACTTTCAAAAAGCTGAGGTAGCCTGCGAGTTTGTCTTCTTCCTTGCCGCTGCCAAATTTGTCGAGAATAAACTTGACAGGCTTGGGCATACCTTTAGGTTTGTCGCCAATGGCGAATTCTCCCAACTTGGTCAGGCTCATCAATTCCAGCGCCGACTCAAACACCAAACGGATCGGAATTTGCTGCACGCGATCGCGCAACCACAACACTTGGTCGTAGTCGAACAACAAGCTACCAAAGAAGACATCTGCCCCTTCAAGCGCCGCTGTGATCGCTTCTGCTTGGGTGGTGAGGTCGCGATCGCTAAACACAGAGATCTCTAACTCTGGACAACGAGCTTGCGCCAGTTGAGCAGCTTTGCGGTACAGGTCCGCATTAAAAGACTCAAACCCAGCCATCAATACAATGCGTTGCATGCCCAAAGTTAACCAGTGAACTCCTCCCCTTGATCATAAAAGCCCTATTCAGTTTGAGGTTGATTAAGTAGAGCCGTTCTAGGGGAATTCGCGATCGCTTGTGATCAATTTTTAATCGTCTGAAGTTTTATCAAAGGAGTGCAGTAGAGTTGAACGCATATTTATAGATGACAACCTTTGGATTGCCTAGCGTCCGGTGAAATTTATGACATTTAATATTGCTGCTTTAGGATTACCTGTACTCCAGAGCGGGTCTGAAGGGCCAGCAGTGGGGGCTTGGCAAAGCTTTCTCAAAGGAGCCCAGTTTGCGCTCGGAGCAGTAGATGAAGACTTCGGTGCGTTAACCGATACGGCAACTCGCAACTATCAACAAAAAAATAATCTGCCTGTCACAGGAGTCGTGGACAAGGCTACTTATGCTCTAGCACTCCAGCAAGGCCTGTTATTTAAAGTGCCGAATTTCTCTGCTTCTCTGCTGCTGGATTACCTCAACTTTGGCATAGCTGAGGTCAAGGATTTGCAAAAGAGCCTCAACGCGATCGTCCAACTGAATCCTCCCCTCACCGTGGATGGCGATTTTGGAGCTTTGAGCAGCAAAGGCTTAGCCCAAATCTATAAACAAAGGGATGTCCGGTTTCGCGATGACTTGCAACAGCGGTTAGCAGCCACGACCCAGCAAAAACTGGGGACAGATCTCAATGCGGCGATCGCTTTGATTGATGACTATGCCAAAAAGTTGCGCTTTCGCTTGAGCGGACCCCATTGGGTGAAGTTTTTCTTGGCAACTAATTCTATAGAGGATTTAGCTTCGCCGTTTCGACAGCGGGTTCAGGCCTTTGAGAAAGCCTTGCGAGTAGCAGGGGCAAAAATGGAGATTACTAATACGCTGCGTCCCCCAGAGCGAGCTTACCTGATGCATTTTGCGGCCAAAATTAGCCGCTCTCAAATTCGGCCTCAAGATGTGACCACCATGTTGGGGGTAGATATTGACTGGGTACATTACACCAATGCTGGCTCTGTGCAAGCGGCTCAGCAAATGATTGATGCTTACGGCATTGGTACTAACCCTGTAGCTTTGCGATCGCTGCATACGCAAGGCTTGGCGATCGATTGGTTCATTAGTTGGGAAGGGACACTGCAAATTAGAGACAGCAGCGGTCAACTAGTGAGTATTGCTGCTCCTCGCGATGGCGAGAATCCCGCTTTGATGAAAGTCGGAGCTTCTTATGGAGTGTATAAGCTGCTAGGCGACCCGCCGCACTGGTCGGTCAACGGCGGCTAGACCGCAGAGATAAATTAAGTCAGAAATAAATCAGCTGTTAATCCGAAACCGAAATAACCATTAAAACTTTAGTCAATCTAGCTAAAGTATGTTTCGTATGCGGATGCTTTAAATTGTTCCTATACCCTAAGATAGATGACACTGGTTTCACCAAACTGAAAGGGCACTTCAAAGGCTGCATTGAGTATGTAAAATTACGGGAATGGGTCACTCACTATAAAGTGCCCTCAATCTCAGCCATACTATTGCATCGCTCCTCTACATCCCTGACAGGCAAAGCTGAAGGCAGTAATGTCAGCTCACCTAATCTCCCCTGGAAGCGCATTAATGGAGAAGTCTTCAAGTCCTGTACAGGCATGGGAACAGCACCGCAACCAAGCGATCGCTTGCTACGGTAAAAATCAATTTCGAGAATACCTAACCCTCTCTGAGCAAAACCTGGAATTAGCCAGAACTTTGGGTGACATGCCCAAGGAAGCGATCGCTCTGAATCAAGTCGGGTTAGCGCATATTCGGTTGTGGCAACCGCAGCAAGCTTTGCAATTTCTTCAGCAAGCTTTAGTGCTGCAACGCGCCTTAGGCCAACCCCAATTGGAAGTCCAAGGAGAGTGTTTTCCGCAAACCGTGGTTTTACCTTTGTTTGGCCAAGCGACCACGCTCAACAATATTGGCTCTGTTTATAGCCAGCTAGGAGAACCCCAACGAGCTTTAGAGTTTTTCAACCAAGCTCTTGCGATCTTTCGAGAATTGGGCGATCGCCGAGTTGAGGCAGTTACCTTGAACAGCATTGCCTTGGCTTACATTCGCTTGGGTCAGCCGAAGCAAGCTTTACTGTTATGCAACCAAATCCTACCGATCCGGCGTGAGTTGGGTGATCGCGCTGGAGAAGCAGCAACGCTGAATAATGTCGGCTTGATTTACAGTGACTTGGGTCAGCCCCGCAAAGCATTGCAATATTTCAAGCAAGCACTCCTAATTCAAAAGGAATTAGGCGATCGCACTGGAGAAGCGACAGCCCTCAACAACATTGGCTCTGTCTATAGCGATTTGGGTGAGCCTCAGCGAGCTTTGCTGATTCACAATCAAATTTTGCTGATTCGACAAGACTTGGGCGATCGCTTTGGCGAAGCTACCACACTTAATAACATTGGCTTTGCCTATCGCGATGCAGGTCAGTTACACCAAGCTTTAGATCTCTATCACCAAGCCCTTGCAATTCGGGAAACCCTAGGCGATCGCCCAGGGCAAGCCACCACCCTCAACAATATTGGCTTTGCCTACCGAGACCTGAAACAACCTCAGCGATCTTTGGATTTTTACAATCGAGCCTTGATCCTCTACCGAGAATTAGAGGATCGCCCAGGTGAGATTACAACTTTGGCGAATATTGGGGCAATTTGGGCAGAATTGGAGCAGTCAGACTGGGCCAAAGACTTCTATCAAGAAGCCCAGACACTGGCAGAAAAAATTGGCAATCTTTTCTTACTCGATTGGATTCAGGTGCTCAGAGCAGCCAATCCCTAACCGGACTCAGCAGAGGCATGGTGACACATGCCTCTATGGCTACCACCGATACTGTCTCTAGTTATACCGACTTGCTCTATGCCTAAGGCTAGTGGCAGGTCAGCACTTATAATTAATAAAATTTACTAAAGAATCACATTTGGTGCCTAGTCTGTAAATTAAGATACAGAATATAGTTACGTTCATCTCTCTTGGTGTCTCATTTATTGCTGAGTTGGCTATTTCGCCATCGAGAGGGACGGAAGTAGGGAGCCATCCCGAAGGAACGCGCCTCATCCTAACCCCATTAAGCAACGAAGTTAGAGGCGAAAAGCATGAGACTGTCATACCGTGGTGCTCAATACGAGTCTGAGCTACCTACCTTTCAGATGATGGAAGGAGATGTCGTAGGAAAATATCGTGGACAAAACCTGCGGCTGCAATATCCTTATCCGAAGCACATTCCCGTGCCTCAAACTCCTTTGGACCTAAAGTATCGAGGCGTTGCCTACTCCACTCATCGCCCAATGCAAGTGGAAGATTTGATTGCATCCCAGTCCGTAACGGCTGCTAGTCAAGTAAACCCTGTGCAAAATGTACGACAGCGAGTACTGAAGGAAGTTGAAGAGACGCATCGGACAAATATTTACCGTAGCCTAGAGCGACGCTTGCAAGTTGCTAAAAATCTAGGAGATCAAAGGTTGATCGGTATGTTAGAGTCTGAACTCCAACAAATCGTTTAACCAATTTTGATCCGAATCAATCAGAGCCTGGAGTGTGCAGCTTCAGGCTTTTTTAGTGGGTGCTCCATCAAGCCAGGTTCTTGATCGCAGCCTGAGCTTCTCGGCGTAACCCTGTAGCAATCCTGAATAACTCCTGCCCCGTGTGTAAGTAGTGGTCGTCGTAATTGAATGTAAACCGCTCTAGCTCTTCTAAACCGTCACTCACCTGGTTTAAGCAGTGATAGAGATGCGCCGCTACACCCGCTACGTTAGGAGGATTGGGCATGGAGCGAAAAGTTCTCTGAGCTTGGCTCAAATCAGTATGGGAATCTTCCAAATACTCTTGGAATCCTTCCATCAATTCATCATCAAAAGGATCAGCTGATAGCTCATCTATTTCTTCAGCTAAAGCTCTGAGAATTCGAGATAGCAGTCGATTCACAGGTGCATAAACCTGATTTAGCCATAGCTGTAGGTGTTCATCCGCCGCTTGGCCAGTGGGGTACTGTTCTCGATAACGCTTCTGTACTTCGGCAGCTCGTCTTTGGCGATCGCCAGGAGACATTCCCTCAGTGTCAAACCTGGTGCCGTATAACCGATGAGCTAGCTCTTGATCATAAGACTGACGACGCTGCGGATCGCTAAGAACTTCATAAGCGGCGTTGATCCGACTAATCTGCTCGTGGTCAGTGACAGCCCGATTACTATCTGGATGAAATTGCTTCGCTAGGCGGCGATAGGCTTGCTTAATTTCTACCTGAGTCGCCGCCTGAGGAATATCCAGCGTGTCGTAGTGATTGGAATTTCCCATAGGGCTATTTTAGCTTGTAGCCCTACATTGCTTGGGATGTAACTGGAGCCAAAAAAACAGCTCAAGTGGCTGCTGTCGAGAGACTGGGTTCCAAGTCTTGAAATAGGGGTGTGCTCAAGTAGCGCTCTCCAAAGCTCGGTTGCACCATGACGATTAAGCGTCCTGCATTTTCCGGTCGCTTGCCAATCTGAATTGCTGCGTAGAGAGCCGCTCCACTAGAAATTCCTGACAACAAACCTTCTTCGCGAGCTAAACGGCGACCATAAGCGATCGCATCCTCATCAGCAACTGCAACCACTTCATCAATCAGGTCAACTTTGAGGACTTGAGGTACAAAGCCAGCCCCAATACCCTGAATTTTGTGTGGACCTGGTTTGCCTCCAGACAAAATAGCACTATTAACCGGCTCCACCGCGATCGCCTTAAAACTGGGTTTGCGCTGTTTAATCACTTCTGCGACACCAGTCAAAGTACCACCTGTACCAATCCCAGACACTAGGAAATCTATTTCGCCATCTGTGTCCTGCCAAATTTCTTCTGCGGTGGTTTCCCGATGAATTTGAGGGTTCGCAGGATTGCGAAACTGCTGCAACATATAGGCATTGGGTGTAGAGTCAACAATCTGTTGCGCTCGGCGAATGCAACCACCCATCCCTTCAATACCAGGTGTCAGCTCTAATTCCGCTCCATAGGCTCGCAGCATGGCTCGTCGCTCCGAGCTCATGGTTTCTGGCATGGTCAAAACTAATCGATACCCTTTAGCGGCAGCTACCATCGCCAAAGCAATACCCGTATTTCCCGAAGTTGGCTCAACTAAAATAGTTTTGCCCGGTGTAATTAATCCTTCCCGTTCTGCTGCGTTGATCATATTGACGCCAATCCGATCCTTCACAGACGACGCCGGGTTCATGCCCTCCATTTTGACCACAATGCGAGCTAGGCATCCCTCGGCTTGAGGAACACGGTTGAGTTGCACTAGAGGAGTGTGACCAACCAATTCTGTAACATCATGAGCGATACGCATGGCTTGACTCTGGGGTTGACGTAGGAGTGGACTGAAGGACTGAAGTAGAAAGAGCAAATATTAGCAGTGCTAACCTGGATAACTCAGCAAAGCAATATTCTTGACTAAAGCTTGAATTAAGCTTTTGGCTTTATTGCCTGAAGTAAGCAATAAGAGCTTCTGTAGAGTTTTAGATGTAATACATAATGTCCAATTGCTGCCGCGAATCTCGCCGTTCAGCCAAGTCTTGAAGGGTATAGCCGTGGAGCACAGCGTCAGCAGCCTGCCGCGATTCTTGCCAAATGTCCCAGATGACTGAACTTTCCACGGTTTTGGTTGTAGAACCATTCTCCATGGGTTGAGTGTCCAGCCCTTCAATGCAGTTTAAGGCCTCTAAAAGTGTAATCTTCCAAGGTTCACGAGCCAGTAAGTAACCTCCCTTGGCTCCTCTTTGACTGCGAACTAGGCCACAACGTCTAAGGGTTGCTAACAATTGTTCCAGGTAGCGATCGGGAATGTTTTGCTGAGCTGCAATCTGCCGAATCTGTAAAGGCTCACTACTACCGTAATGAGCTGCTAGTTCCAACAAAGCTAGCAAGGCATATTCACTTTTACACGAGAGTTCCACAAGCAAAGTAGGAATAGAGAGCGACTAACAAGGCTTAATATTCTTACATTATACCCCGGTTCTCCAGTGGGGTTTAGAGGTTTAAGTAATTGCAATAAAAAGGCCCCGCATATCAGCGAGGCCACTCAAAAGAATTTCAGCCTACCCAGGAATTACTAGAACTTAAAGGTAGTCCGAAGCGTACCAACATAGATGGTATCGTTAGCATCGTTGTGCTCAGGATTAAAGATCACAAGCAAACCAGGAGTGATGTCGATATTGTCGTTGACAGGATAACGATACAGCGCCTCTAGATGGAGAGAGGTGTCGGCATCGTCAGCGCGATTGCCATCAACATCGGTTAGCTTAGGTGGCATACCAACAATGACACCAAGCAGTGACCCTTCTTTACCTAAGTCAGTGAAACCTACATTCGCTGCCCAGTTCCAGATTTCTGCATCGCTACCCTCAAGCGCACCAGCTTGGGCATGAGCTTCAGTGTAGCCAACCCAACCCCCTAGAGAGATTTTAGAACCAAGACGGAAGTTAGCTTCAACGCCAAAGTTGTCAGTTGCAGTGGCAACGTTACCAAAAGGTCTTCTCGCAAGGCGGCTACCTGTTGAAGAAGTGACGTTAACTAGTGGTACCAGCTCACCGTTTTCATCAAGTTCGACTCCAAATCCTGGGTCGTAGGCCCGAACATAGGTAAACCCTAAACTCAGGGCCTCAAAAGGACGGAACGCAACTTGAGCCAATGCTGCATTAGGACCGTCAAATAATCCTGCCTTTTCACTAGGAGTTTGAGGATTATCTGCTAGGTAACCCAGTGATACAGACACTGCTTTACCAAAACCGGTGTTTACAGTAAGACCTGCTCCACCCGACCCTTGGCGGTAAATTGGGTTGAAGCGCCCAAACCGAGAGATCGAACCACTACCACTGCTGGTAAACAGGGGGTTAATGGTGTCGATGTTCTCATAGAACTCAGCACCTGTAGCGTCAAGAATAACGTTCGTGTTGTCTCCTAGAGGGAAGCGGTAGAACAACTTTTGAATGTTAACATCATTTTCTCCTTCACCATCAAAGCCCAAACGGGTCATGTTGGTGCCAGTTCTATCAGTGCCGTATTCGGGCACGTTAACTGCTTGCAAACGAGTTCTTAGGCGATCCTTACCAGTAAAGCTAGTATCTAGGTTGAGACGAACGCGATCGCTCAGAGCAGTTTCGTCATCTAGCTCTGCACCACCTGGCCCTTGATCACCAAAAGCATTGGTGACAGCGAAAATAGCTTCTCCAGTGAGCTTGGTAGTGGTGGAGAACTGGTTCGCTTCTAGTTCAGCCGTGCGAGCTTCCAATGCATCTACCCGACCACGCAACGTAGCGAGTTCAGCAGAGAACTCCTCTTGCAACCGCTGTAGAGTCGCTAAATCTTCTTTGCTAACCAGGTCAGCGGTACCTGCCGCAATCAATTCATTGATCCGGTCTAAGCAAGAATTAACACCAGCTGCAAACTCATAACGAGTCAGGGCGCGATTACCCCGATAGGTGCCATCAGGATAGCCAGCGATACAGCCATACCGCTCAACCAAGGATTGCAATGCTTGGAAAGCCCAATCAGTAGGTTGGACGTCAGAGAGCTGAGATACTGAAGTAACCTGAGCCAGCCCGTTATCGCTGGTTTCTACAGCGATGGGTTGATCCAGAGAAGATACAGAGGTAGGGGCAGTCGGTGCTTCAGAAGCGATCGCAGAAAGAGAAGCGACCAAGGTAGCACCCAAAACTGCTGGAGCAATCAATAAAGAATTCCAGAAAATTTTAGACATCAACTTCCACGTCCTCACACCAAATTAGAACGGTCTCAGTAGACCAAGCAGAACTCTAAGAGCAAAATTAGCACTCTTAGATTGATTTTTATGTTCTTTAAAGCACATCCACACTTAGAGACCACTTAATCTAAGTAGCCTATCTAAGTACTCTACCACTAAAGGTAGATTAGTAAAGTTTGGAAGAAGACATAAAAAAGCCCCACTAGCAGTGGGGCCGAATCATTAGCTGATTAAGAGAATGAAAACTTCTCTTCTTCGGCTTAGAACTTGAAAGTGGTTCTTACAGTACCGATGAGGATGTCATCGTTAGCTTCGTTTTGACCAGGAGCCGTAATCCAGATTACACCTGGGGTAACGGAGATGTTGTCATTCAACTGGTACTTGTAGAAACCTTCTAGGTGCAGGGAGGTGTCATCTTCGACATCATTGTTCTTGCTACCCAAGTAAGGTTCAACACCAGCAACTAGGCCGAGGAGGTTGCCCTTCTTACCAAAGTCAGGCAGAGCCAAACCTAAACCGTAGTACCAAACATCACGGCTATTTTCCTGTAGGTTGATCACATTGGTGTAACCGAAGAAGCCGTTGATAGCCAAGGCATTACTAACCTTAAACGAGGCTTGCGCACCATAGGAGTTGGTAACTCTGGGGCCACCATCAGATCCACCACCGTTTGCCAGGGCATTACCTGTGACGGTTTGGGTAGCGCTACCCAAGTTGAAAATAGGTGTTCCGGTGTTGTGATAACCGTGAACATAGGTTAAGCCCAACTCCAGATTGTCGCCAGGGGAGAAGGTTAACTGACCCAGAGCAGCATAGTTACCATCGAACAAGCCGTTCTTCTCAGAGGGGTTAGCAGCATCAGGACCACCTAGGTAGCCAAGGCTAAGAGCGATAGCATCACCAAATTTGGTGTTGATACCGACACCTGCTCCTCCACCAATCCGGTAGATGGGGCTTTCTTGACCAAAGGCAGAGAGCGCACCATTACCGCCGTCATAGTCTTCTAAGTAGGGATTGGTAGTGCTGTAAACATAGTCACTGTGAATTCCACCCGTACCTGCTAGGTAGACATTGATATTGTCTCCTAGAGGGAAGTAGTAAGACAGCCAGTCTAGAACGATGTCATTGTTGCCAGTGTTACCGATGTTAAACTGCTGTGTTCCCTCAGCTGTAACGGTGTCAGGAACGCCATTGTTGTCGAAGTCTGTTGAGAAACCAGTTGCATTACCAGCAGCGAGACGGGTGTGGAGGACATCTCTACCTGTGAAGCTGCTTTGCAAGTCTAGACGAACCCGATCTTGCAGAACAGGGTTGTTAGAAAGATTTTGGTTGAACTCATCGGTGACTGCAAAAATTGCTTCACCAACTAGCTTGGTAGTGGTGGAGAACTGATTAGCCTCCAATTCAGCCGTGCGAGCTTCTAGGGCATCTACACGGCCCCGGAGAGTGGCTAGCTCGGCAGAGAACTCTTCTTGCAGGCGTTGTAGGGTAGCTAGGTCTTCCTTGGTAACTAGGTCAGCAGTACCAGCCGCAATGAGTTCGTTAACGCGGTCCATGCAGGAATTCAGACCAGCTGCAAACTCATAACGAGTCATTGCCCGGTTGCCACGGTAGGTACCATCGGGATAACCAGCAATACAGCCATACCGCTCAACCAAGGATTGCAGTGCTTGGAAAGCCCAATCGGTGGGTTGAACGTCAGATAGCTGAGAAACAGAGGTAACTTGAGCAACAGAATTCTGTTTGCCCTCGTTGGTGTACTTGTTAACTTGATCGAGGGAAGAAGTGTTGGCTGGAACTTGCGCAATCTGAGTAGGCGCTTGCGCTTGGCTAGGAACAGTCGCAAAAACGGGGCTTACTTCTGCTTCTGGAGCTGCTGGCTGAGCAGAAACAGCTACGGGAGCCAAATCTTGAGCTGCTGTAACTTGGGGTTGAGCTGCTTCAGCAACTACTCCAGCTTCTGCGGCGATCGCACCTGAAGAAACTGCTAAAACGGTACCCAAGAGCGCAGGGCTAACCAATAATGATTTCCACAGAATCTTTGACATTCTTTTTATTCTCCTCACACCTGCTGTAGGACGACTAAGCTAAGCCATCTATCTACTAGTCTACGATAGAGACTCACGACGTTTCGTAATTGTTCCCAAGTATTTTGAAATTAGATCTACCAGATCTCTCAAAATGGTTGAACAAGGACCTCGATCGTGTGTCTTAGCTTACAGTTTTAGCAAAAACCAGCGGATTCTTCAATTCAACGTTAACTTTATCAGCCGAAAATTGTCGAGAACTTTTGAAGATTCCCTAACTTGATATGGGAAGACGCCTAGGCAGCTATGAATTACTACTAAAAAATATAAGCAGTTAAGACGGTAGATTAAATGCGAGAAATCTGTTGAGCTAGATCAAAATCCTTCTGAGTCAGCCCACCTGAGTCATGAGTTGTTAGGGTGATTATGACTTTGTTGTAGGAGATTTCCAGGTCTGGATGATGACACGCTGTTTCAGCCGGCTCAACCAATTTATTCACAAAAGCGATCGCCTCAACAAAATTTTTGAACTTACGAACAGACTGAAGAGTTTTTCCCTCAACGGCCCAACCAGAAAGTAGATGAGCCTGTGCTTGAATCTCTGCTTGGCTTAGTAGTGGAGCCATACCTAACTCCTCGTAATGAGAAATTTGCTAGTTTTCAATAAAACCGCTCTAAGATTTTAGACAAGTTAAACAAAAGATTTACTTCAGCAAAGTCGGGTTATGTGTCGCTGCGTTCCAAACTTTGCAATACTAAGCTGCGATCGCAAAAACTTAGATCTAAAAAACTAAATAACCCTTTAAAAAACTATCCGCTCTCACTAGGTAGGCGCTTTGAGAAACTCATTGCAGCCGTAGAGTGAGAGCGGTGTAGCGGGTCTTCAGATTGAAACCAGACTGCCGGGAGGGACTCCCTGTCAGCCTAGTAACTAAAGTTACTCAGTTTTTCTAGAGACTAGATCAACTGTGGCTAACTGTTAGAGAACAGCCCCGGCGCGCAGCCGGCTAACTTCAACCTGACGACCCAGGCATTTACTACTATCTTGCATGGGCATCACCTCCTTTGGTCCCTAAGCGGATTAATTCTTAGAAGGCAGAGCTTAAAGCTCCGGGTGCATTCACCTTTAGCTAAGATAACACACGAATTCAGAGATGTGTGTCTACAAAAAAGCCCTTATCTAATTAAAGATAAGGGCTTCGGTTTAGCTAGACCAAAAACGGCTCAGCTAGCATTCAGAAACACAATTACAGAGCATTACCACGAGGTAGTACTTCTTCAGGGAAGACAAAGTTTTCGTGTGGCTGATCTTGAGGTGCCATCCAAGCGCGGATGCCCTCGTTCAGCAAGATGTTCTTCGTGTAGAACGTCTCAAATTCAGGGTCCTCCGC
>NZ_JACJPA010000113.1:0-33133 GCF_014695845.1 Trichocoleus sp. FACHB-591 | reverse complement strand
GCGACAACCGTGCTCGGAGCCTGCCTAGGCGAGGTGGTTGTTGCCCTGTTGCTTCAGGAAGTTGAGCAAAAGCGCATGCTGTTACAGCAGCAGGGGTGGGAGGTTCAGATTACGAGGTGCAAGATCTGAGCTATCAAATTGTGGCTTACTCAATCAACAACCGCTGTGAGATCTCAAATGAGTTATATAAAATTGGGCGATCGGCTGATAGGCCTGTGAATCCATGACTGCAAATCGGTGAATGCCTGCCTGATGCATGTGTAATTGCAGGTCTAAATTAGGATCGAGAAGACGTGCCTGTAGTTTTTGAAGGAATGGCTTTCCCAGCCTTTGAGCCACAGCAATGGGGGGCATGGGGCATGGGCCGATGGATTCAATAATTCGCAATTGATCAGATAAATCGGGGATATCTCGTATTGCTTGCTCTAAAACGGTACTATCGATCGCTGCACAATCTACCTTATTCTTGGCGACCCATTGAATTGAACACTCATGAGAACCAGATGCCACCGTCTGGCTAAAAAAAGCTCGTGAATATTGCTTTTGAAATAATCGATGCCAGAGTAGATGGTAACCACTGTTAGAACCAAGATCGTTGTAACAAAAGGTTTTGCCTGCCAATTGCTCCAGTGTCCTCACTTCGCTAGCCGCATTTACAATCACATCCGCAAAATAGACAGGCTGGTTTTGATAGCGTTCAGCTTGCATCACCGGAGCGACTACTGCTTGTAACTGAGCAGGAGCAACTTGATAGTGTCGAATAAAGGGGAGACCACAGATAAAAGCAATATCGAGTTGATCCTGGAGCAAAGCTGGATCAGCGAGTGGGTCATACTCAGCTTGCACTAGGCAGATCTCGATATCTAAACTTCGCTCTAAATAAGCAATCACTGCCTGGTAAAACCAAAATAAATTTGGAGCCAAATAAGAAACCGCTCTCAGGGGACTAGGCAACATACTGATTCCTTGAATGTTTCTCTAATCGCTATAGCTGTCCTAAATTATGTGTGAGATTAGCGGGTTGTGAGGGGCTGCCTCTCACAACCCATTTGGGATTGCTATAGACGTTTGGCATCGTCCTTGGGACAAGCGAGTCTTGAGGTCAATCTATCACTAAACACCGATAATCCTATCAGCTTATCGGTGTTTAATCTTGCCATTTGTTGACGGGTTGTGGAATACTGAATCTAGAAAGTACTATATTCCGACTGATTTACCGTAGATTTTGTTTCCAGAGTTAGTGTTTGCTACTGACTCTGCTTCAGTGTGGTGATTTGTAGTGTGAGAGAGTAACAATGCTTCGAGATATTCAAGGATTAGAAGTCACGACTCATTCGCTCGTGGCGATCGCAGCTATTAATGCCTTTATTAACCAAGCTCTACAGTATGGCCGAGAGGCAGAACTCGCCATTTTCGAAGCCTTAAGTGCCGATCCAACCTGCGCAATTGCCAATGCGTACGCTGCAGCTCACTACTTATCTCAAGAAAGTGCGATCGCACGGCAACAAGCCATTCCTTATCTCCAAGCAGCCCAAACTTACAGTCAGTCAGCTACCGAGCGGGAGCAGCTTTATATTCAGGCGATCGCAGCTTGGGCCAAAGGGGCTATTGATACAGCGATCGCGGTTCATGAAGCGATCGCTGAGGACTATCCCCAAGATTTAATCTCTGTACAACAGGGGCAGTATCACTACTTTTATCGAGGCAACAAAGTTGGGTTGCTGAAAATTGCCGAAAAAGTTTTGCCAGTTCATCCAAACCAGCCAGATTTGCTTTCAATGCTAGCGTTTGGGTTGGAGCAATGCCATCAATTGCCGGAAGCAGAAGCGATCGCCCGCGAAGCCACTCGCCTGAAGCGGAACAATCCTTGGGCGCATCATGCCGTTGCTCATGTGATGGAAACACAAGGGCGGACGGTAGATGGGATTGAGTGGATGGAAAAGTTTTCGGATACCTGGGAGCATTGTAATTCTATGCTCTACACCCATAACTGGTGGCATGTTGCGCTCTTCTATGGGCAATTGAGCGAGACTACTAAAGTTTTGTCCCTCTACGATCAGCATATTTGGGGCAAAGCTCGCCGAGATTCTCCTAAGGACCAGGTTGGAGCGATCTCCTTGCTGCTGCGTCTAGAGTTCCAGTCAGTTCCTGTTGAAGAACGATGGGATAACTTAGTCCCCCATCTATTAACGCGTCTGCATGAGCACTCGCTACCCTTCCAAGACCTCCACTATATTTATGCTTTAGCTAAAGCCAATCAAGCAGACTTGGTTCATGAAATGTTCACTAGTATGACTGCTTATGCTCAAACGCTAGACTCTACAGCCCGCAGGATTTGGACTGTAATCACTCTGCCGGCAGCGCAGGGGATGATTGCCCATGCTAGAAATGATTGGGAAGGGGCGATCGCCTATCTTAAACCTGTGTTGTCAAAATTGTGGGTTGTTGGTGGCAGTCATGCTCAGCAGCAACTATTCCATCAGCTTTATAAAGACGCAGTATTGCGGAGTGAGGCAGAGTCTAAAATGGCTGCTTTATCTTGGTCACCCTCATTAAGGATCAAAACTGCCTGACTAGACATGCTTGGCACTGCCCACCATTAAACCAGTGATTTAAGCGAGGCGAAACCGTCAGCGCTGAGTCATACAAAATAAGGCTGAAACGCCTTCTGGCATCTTGATATTTATATCTAGCTCAACCTTCCGAGAAGTAAATACAGTAAGTCGATGGATTTGTCGTAGTTTCTATGATATTTTCGATAAAGTCTCAATACCCTATCGGAAAACCGTAGTAATCGAGTAGGAACTTGAATAGTCAAAATTACGCCCTAATGGGACTGTCTTCTAGAGTCAAGTACGCGCTGCTAGCTCTATTGGAATTAGCCAGTCATCCCGCTAGCGCCCCTCCTCTCACAATCGGAGAAATTACGGGCAGACAAGCCATTCCCGATCGCTACCTCGAGCAAATTCTGACTAGTCTGCGCCGGGGGGGCATCGTTCAGAGTCAGCGAGGTTCTAGAGGCGGGTACACCCTCGCTCGTGAAGCTTGGCAAGTTACATTGCTGGAGATCGTCGTTTTAGTGGATGGCGATCGCAAAGAAACAGAATCTAATGAGACTCCAACGATAGAGCGAGACATCGTGCGCGAAATCTGGGAGCAGGCGAGCGGTCAAGCCCAAGCCGTTTTAGGCCGTTATACGCTGCAAAATCTAGTCCAGAAGCGAGATGCGCGTAAACAGAAAAACCCGATGTACTATATCTAACTTTAATCTTTAATTCTGGCGGGCAACCCAGACTACTTTCTGGCTACCGCCTCCCTTGGCTCGTTCAGCAAGGTGAGAAACAAGCTAGAAAGCCTGATCAGCGTAGCTTCTTCAGCTCGCCCAACTCGGTGTACTGGGGCACCCAACCATCCACAGTAGTAAAGTAGCGGACAGCTTTAAACTCAAGTGAAGCGGTAGGACTAAACCAGTGTTCTATGCCAGCCGCAATTTGGACGTAGTCTCCTGGCTGCAATAGGAGCTGTACCTGCTGACCATCAAGCTCTATGAAGCTAAAAATTGCCTCTCCTGACAATAGGTAAAGCGCTTCTGGAGCCTTATGTGTGTGGTATCGGTTGTAGGTGCTGATGCTGTGGAGCTGAGAGGAGCCAGGGTGAAACACTAGCAGGTCAGACCAGAGATAGCTAGTTTCTTGCTTTAACGATTCAAGTTGGCGATCGCAGAGCTCCAAGATTTGGCGCTTTTCCAGGTCTGGTAGAACATCCTCAGCTAGTAAATCGGCCCAGTGTTGCGGAGCTTCTAAGCTGTAGTGCTG
This sequence comes from Trichocoleus sp. FACHB-591, assembly GCF_014695845.1. NCBI lineage: Bacteria > Bacillati > Cyanobacteriota > Cyanophyceae > Leptolyngbyales > Trichocoleusaceae > Trichocoleus > Trichocoleus sp. FACHB-591. The sequence goes on along the minus strand of NZ_JACJPA010000113.1, from coordinate 29,318 downwards.
GAGCTGAACGTTAAAAAGAGCAAGTTCACGAACAATCTCACTAGAATTACCGCAAACTTTGCCGTTGCTTAGCTGTAGGATCGCCATTACAGAGGAATTAATTTACTTTCAAAAAGTATAGGCGACTTCAGATTGGGATACAATCATTTCCCCGTGGAAAAACCGGGGATTGTCAAGCTTTAGTAGCATTTAGCTGTATTCCGAAGTCTCTGCTTCCAGGTCTTTAAATAAGGCAGTACTCAAATAGCGCTCTCCAAAACTTGGCTGTACCATCACAATCAACCGTCCAGCATTTTCTGGGCGCTGGGCCACTTGAATCGCTGCTGCCAAAATTGCTCCGGTAGAAATACCAGATAAAATACCTTCCTCGCGGGCCAATCTCCGGCTGTAAGCGATCGCAGCTTCATCAGACACTTGCAGGACTTCATCAATCAGTTCCAGGCGCAAGACTGGGGGAATAAATCCTGCCCCAATTCCTTGAATCTTGTGCTCTCCAGGAGCGCCACCTGTGAGAACTGCACTATTGACAGGTTCGACGGCGATCACCTGTAGCCCTGATTTGCGAGGCTTTAACACTTCCGCGACGCCTGTAATGGTGCCACCCGTTCCAACCCCCGCCATGAAAATATCAACTTCCCCTTCTGTATCTGCCCAGATTTCTTCAGCCGTAGTTTCTCGATGAACCTGAGGATTAGCAGAATTGCGAAATTGCTGTGGCATAAAAGCGTCGGGGAGGCTAGCGACAATGGCTTCTGCTTTCGCGATCGCCCCTTGCATGCCCTCGGTGGCTGGGGTAAGTACCAGTTCGGCTCCATAGCCTTTCAGCATTAGTTGCCGCTCCAGACTCATCATTTCTGGCATGGTCAAAATCAAGCGGTAGCCTTTAGCCGCAGCTACCATAGCCAAGGCAATGCCTGTATTGCCCGATGTTGGCTCCACCAAAACTGATTTGCCCGGATGAATCAGCCCTTCTGCTTCAGCCGCTTGAATCATGCCAATACCAATGCGGTCTTTGACAGAAGACGAGGGATTTAGACCTTCAAGTTTCACAGCAATTCGAGCCACACAACCTTCGGCTTGAGGAATGTGATTGAGCTGCACTAAAGGAGTCTGACCGATCAGGCAGGTAATATCACGAGCAATTTGCATGGATTCTGATAGACCTAGGGCTAGACGAGCAAATGCACCTTGAACAGAAGTAACCGTAAACCTATCGGCTTACCGTACTTTAGGCAGGTAAAAGTAGTATAACAACTAAAGTTTTACTGAGCCCTTAAAAATACGGTAATCCTATCGAGTTTGCGTAATTAAGCCATCAGCATGTAAAATACTGTAAGTTTATCAAGATGCCGTAGTTTTTATGCATAATCTCAACGAGGCCAGCGAGCAGCCTGATCAGCAACAAGACGCCACCCCAGAGGTGTTTTGGCAAACTGTCCAGGAAAAACTCAAAGGAATTACACCCAAAAAGTTACGGGGCGGCTTTCTAGTTTTGATCGGATACCTGCTGTCTCCCCTCTGTTGGTGGAATGACTTGGTGTTTAACCTACCAGTTGCCTACTTCTTTGGTTATGTTTGCGGTCTGTTTTCTGGAAAGTTATTTACTCCTGGCTTGATCGCCGGATATTGGCTCTCCAATATTATTGGTATTCTATTGATGCAACTAGGCACAGCCGATATGCTCCAAGAGCAGCCAAAAGAGCAGAACTTAAAAAAAGAATTGTTGATGGGTATCGGTTCTTCAACAGTTTACACTCTAGTCATTTTGGCCCTGGTACAACTGAAAATTTTAGATGTTCCAGCTATTTTTTCTGATCTAAAGTCAATTGACCTCAGTTCACTTTTACAACTAGTGATATTAAAAAGTTAACTGATAACTTTGATACCGCTCTGTATCGACTTGTCTGTATTGCCTTGAGAAATTGCAGCTGATTCAAGGTCAAGCACTAGCATCTACCTAGCATCTACCAGGATTTTTGGCACTAAAAGCATTCTCTTCTCATTCGCTGACCAAGCTAGAAAACTGTTGCTGAGCGCTATGTTCATCACCTCAGCTATTTATGCAAAATGGCTATGTCTAACAGGCAGGCGTGATGAAGGCTAACAAGTAGGCCTGACACAGAAGACGTAGCTTTTGAAAAGCTTTTGTTTTTAACTATGTATCCTAAGGCCACAGTATGAATTACCCTCTACTATCATGCCTGAGTTTTTTTGTGGGAATTGTAGTGGGTTTAACTGGAATTGGAGGAGCTTCTCTGATTACCCCCATGCTGATCTTTGTCTTTCAGGTTCCAGCCTCTATTGCAGTCAGTTCTGATGTGGTTGCTGCAACGTTAATGAAAGTCACCGGAGGCGTTAGGCACTGGCAGCAACAAACCCTGGATGCAACAGTCGTAAAATGGTTGGCGATCGGAAGTGTGCCTGGTGCCTTAACAGGAGTTGGTATCCTGCACTGGCTGAGGCATATCGGGGAATTCAATTTAGACGCGATTTTGCTGCGGTTGATTGGGGTAGCCATTCTAATGGTTACTGTAGCGGCACTCGTGCAACTGGTACTGCTGACCTTTGTACCCGGCTTAAAGTACCCTGCTTTACCCAAGATCGATTTAGAAACGACCTTAGGACGAGCTGCCGCGATCGCGATCGGAGCCATCTTGGGTTGTGTGGTGGGTTTAACCAGTGTCTCCTCCGGCTCCATGTTTGCCTTAGCACTGATTGCCTTCTTTCGTTTAGATGCTCGCAAGCTGGTTGGCACTGATTTAGCTCAAGCAGCCATTCTCTTAAGCTTTACTGCTTTAGGACACCTCACCCTAGGGACAGTTGACTGGAGCTTGGTAATCCCGATATGGATAGGATCATTACCAGGCGTTTTAGTAGGGACTAAACTTTGCCAACTCGCGCCACAACGAGCCCTGCGGTTTGTTGTGTACATGGTTTTAGTCATGGTGAGTTGGAAGTTGGCCCATCAAGTCTAAAGCATCCTTAGGTTTGATTGTTCATCTTAGAATCCATCTTTTTATCCTTCCATGTCTTCTCAAAGAGCTTTATCATCTAACTTTGGCAAACTTCTGCAAACTTTTGGTCGTTTTGTTCAACTGTGGTTGAGCACTCATTGGCGATCGCTCCTATTACTTTTTCTAGGAGTCTTTTTGCCATTACAACTTGCTATCCTTTTGGCTGGACAGATTCAACTGCAAGAAGGTGGCCTACCTTGGGATGTCTCTATTTTGCTGGCAATTCATTCCACAGCACAAGCCAACTTGGACTCGCTGGCCCTGACCTTAACTCAGTTTGGCACGCGCTGGGGAGTGTTTCCGGTCTCTACAGCTCTGGTGATGGCAATGTTTTTCTTGAAGCGCTGGCGATCGCTGATTTATCTCCTAATCACATTACCAGGAGCCATGCTGATTAACCGTACTGCCAAGGAGCTTCTGCATCGAGTACGCCCCCATCTGTGGGACTCGACTTTTCCCCCAGAACCAGAATTCGCTTTCCCCAGTGGCCATGCAATGGCTAGTATGGCTTTTGTGGCATCCTTAGTTGTTTTAACCTGGGGCAGTCGTTGGTGTGGTTGGGTGACTACCTTGGGCAGTTTATTTGTCGTGGCGATCGCTTGGACGCGGTTGTACTTAGGCGTTCACTATCCGAGCGATATTGTAGCGGGGTGGATGGTTTCCATTGCTTGGGCGATCGCCGTCAGTTTAGTCGTCAAGCCTCACTTAGCCAAGTTGAACCCAGAAACTTTAAGTCCTGAAACCAACGAAGTGTCAGCGACACAGGAGTAAGTTGCCACTCGTTATTCGACGATCACACTGCCCAATGATTCTAGCGGAATTGTAAACACGTAATAGATGACTCCAGCCCCCAAGATGACGATCACCAGGGTGGACAAAATCACCCAGCGGTCTGGGGGCGCATAAGTATCTTCTTCAATATCTCGGCGCACAGTGAAGTAATGCTGAGCTGAAAGCAACACCATCAAAAGCCCTGCCGCAGAGAAGGCTAAACCTAGCTTCCAGCCGTTACCAGGCGGTTGGGGAGCGAGTGGTGGACGCAAAATTCGCAAACGGACAATTAGCACACCGAAGCCCATCAAGGCGATCGCACTTCGCATCCAAGCTAGGTAAGTGCGCTCGTTGGCTAGGTGATCCCGGACTCGATTAGGATTAAGCCGTCTTGGTGGTTCGGCATCTCCTTCTGTTTTAGTGGATTTAAATAGTTGCATCGATAGCGTCTCCCTGAACTCAATTCGCAGTAATAGATCGGCGTCCCTTACTATAGAACATTTGACTGAACGCCCAGCAAGTTAATGTGTTGGTTTAAGACACAATTCTTGTACTGGGCGTTCAGGTCAGCAGTTTAGCTTAGCTAGTATGCCATCAAGGTTTAGTCTTCAATCGGAGCATTAGGAGCGGTGGCTTCAATATCTGCTAGAGACAGATTTGGAATGGACCAACCAGGTTCGCTAGCTGTAAACACTTTGGCCGGAGAAACATTAAACTCAAGCACACCACTGTTTGGATTGCTCTTAGCGATCAATTGAGTACCATCTACAATCTTGAAGGCAATCGGCTCTGCCAACTCTTCCGCTTGAGCGTTAGGAGTTAAAGCGACTTGAGCCCCGCTAGGGAGATAAACGCCGCTGCATTTCCAATCATCATCTGTGACCTTACCATTACCTAAAAAGTAAAGTTGCGGTGTAGGAGATTTCTTGGGTTTGCTAGCATAAACAGCGATCGTTCTTCCCGTTTCATTACGGCACTGAGCCTGTTCTTTTGCCGTCTCTAAAACATACTTTTGAAATTGCAAATCAGCCAGTTTCTGCTGAACTTCCTCACCCCTGTAACCTGCTTGATTGGGAGAGTTCTTTGCTTGCAAAAGTTCATCCAAGGCTTGAGTCACCTCAGCATAGTCAGATCCCTTGGTGAAGTTAGGATCTGCCCAAGCAGGAGGAGCGATCGCTAAGCTCACTAACAAAGCCAAAGCTAAAAGCGCAAGTCTGAAAAATTTCATGATGATCTCCTTAGTTTGAAATTAAACTGTTTTCCAGCAGCTACATGCTGCTTTAGATGGAAAATCTATAGGTTGGATGGGTTGGCACAGATGATAGCTACGGGGAGGAAAACGCTGGCAATAGACGGTAAGTCCCACTATCAACCAAGATGTAAAGCCCTAATCCAATCAAAATAAAGGGCACAATTGCCTGACCATAGGCCGTGAGCAGGCGAGCAACGGCTGGCTGTCGAGTTAAGCGCTCAGCGATGTAACACCAAACTCCAACCAAGACAAAAAAGACGCTCAGGATAACCGCTAAACTGGCTGGATCGCTACTCGCCAACAACGGTACATAAATCCCGATATTGTCCCCCCCATTTGCCAATGTCACAGCAGCAACATGGTAGACCTGAGGCACAAGCAAACCTAAGTAGCTAGGCACTCCTGAGGCAACTGCTTTCTCTAAACTCAACTCATCTGTGACCGTCTGGACTTGAGTTTCATTTTGTTTTCGGTTCAGCCAATGACTGATGCCAATCACAATGGGTACGAAACCCAGGCAACCAATCCAAGCTTTAGGAATGACGAGACCGCCCAGAAAACCGGGAAGACAGGCAATCATCAACGTCGTGAATCCTAAATATTGACCCCAAATAATATGTTTGGGACGGAAATTAGCGTTCACCTGAGAAAAGAAGAGCATCAAGATTACAATGTCATCAATGTTGGTGGCGGCAAAGGCAGTAACCCCGGTAATCACGGCTTGTCCAAACCAGTTCATGATGCTCCTGCGGCAAGGCTACTACTTGTGCTCAATTGGGGAGTGCGCCTGCGGCATCGGGACAGCCTGGGCTGTGCATTCAGCAATACCAGACGAGTATTGCATGGAATTCCGACTCAGCGTTGTGACGAAGAGAACACCCATTACTAAAGCCAACACCGCCAAGCCTCGGTTTTCTAAGGTGCGACTGTCTACTAGAATCAACGCTCCCAAGCCAACTAGAACAAACGGAACCAGTTGGTTTCCATAGCGGGTTAGGGCATCTGCGATCGCAGGCACCTGAGTTAGACGGTAAGCCAGGTAGCACCATGCCCCCACCAAGGTGAAGAACACACCTAAAATAGCTAACAAACTTTCCCAACTACTACTAGCAAACAGAGGCATATAGATGCCCACATTGTCGCCGCCATTCGCAAAGGTGACTGCTGCCACACTATAGGTCTGGGGAGAGAGAAAACTAGTTAGCCAAGACTTCTCGACGGGCTGGGTAGTTTCCTCAGCCACCTCATCTGCCTCATCTTGACTGAACCAGCGGCTAAGACCGATCGCGATCGGAACGAGACCCAGCAAACCCACCCAATCACGGGGGAATAAGAAGCTACCAAAGAAACCCGGTAAGCTGGCTAAAACAAGAACCCCAAAACCCAGGTATTGCCCTGCTACGATGTGCCGTCGCCGCAACACACTATCTACTTGGGAGAAGAACAGGAGCAAGATCAAAATATCATCAAGATTCGTAGCGGTGAAGGCAGTGAAACCAGTCGGCAATGCGGTCAGTAAGTCATTCATCTTGATTAGCGCTTAATTGTCTTTACTACAGAGATCAGTTCAGAGATAAATTTTGTGGTACCAGGGTTGTGCCCAGAAGAATTAGGTTTCATCTGTCAGCGAGGGGATGACTACAGGGCTAGGGACAGCAAACCTGGCATGCGTCTCTTCAATTCTCGATTTCATCGTTCGCACAATCTGAGGAGAGCGGAGGCTTTGCATGACAAACCAGCCGCAAGTCACAGTTAGATAGAGCAGGAACAGATAAGGAAAGGCATCGTAAGGAGCTTCGGGAACTGGGAAAATTTGGCTGCCCGGAACACCGACGCTCCCCAGGACCGGGATCATCATGAAGCCAACGCCCAGAACTGAGAACAGCACATCCCGTGGTCGGAGCTTTTGAATTTTATAGAGATATACGGGAGCAGCGATCGATATGAGAATGTATACCGTCAAGAACCCATAGGTACAAATGGCTCCCAGATAACCCATGCTGTCAAATAATTTGACATGGAAGAGAGATAGACAGGCAGGAACCAGAAACATGACAAGCGCCGACATCGTAATGGCAATATGGGGCGTCTGGTTGGAGGAGTGAGTCTCGCCTAGGGAAGCAGGGAACAAGCCATGACGGGACATGGTCAAAAACACTCTCGCGGCTGGGTTAATGCTGCCTAACACGCAAGTAAAGAAACTAAACAAGGCGCTAATTGCGATCAACTCTCCCAAAAATCCCAAGCCAAGTTGTCTAGATAAATAGCCTAAAGGTTCTTCAGTCGTAGCTAGGGAAGCGGAAGTACCACTAAAACCTAGTATCTCGATGTAACTCATGAGGGTAAAGAACAACCCAGCTAAGATGGCGCTGCCCATCACAGACTTAGGGATGGTCTTCAGCGGTCGCTTAGCTTCGTCTCCTAAAGAGGTGGCACTTTCAAATCCAGAAAATCCAAAGACTACCAGAACCAACCCCATCGCAATTCCACCTGGCTTCGCTCCTTGCAGCGTCAGTTGCGAGAAGTCGATCGCAAACCCTGCATGAGCCCAAATCAGGATGCCCAAAAGGAGGATCAGAGCAATGGAGACTCCTTCTAGCCACAACATCGCCATTGCTGAAAGCTTAATATCTTTGTAAGCTGCATACCAGGCCACCCCAGCACCGATCGCTAATAAAGTCAGGCTAGAAGGATGGATGCCCAAATGACCCAGTAACATGGTGCTGAAGTTGGCGAAGCCACACAACACTGACATACCAGTAAACAAATAGGCGAGAACCAAACTCCAGCCGCAAATTACACCTGCCGTTGGGCCTAAACCCTTAGCAATGTAAGAATATAGCGAACCCGGAGAAGCGGAGCGACTCGCAAACTGATTGATGTTAATGCTGACAAACATCAACCCAACCATGCCAATCAGAAAACTCAACCAAGTTCCATTTCCCGCGATCGCGACAATCAAACCTAAGTTGGAGGCAGGGATGGTAGTGGGAGCAATGACCGCAACTGATTGGGCCAACACTTCACCGAAGGAGAGGCAATTTGGCTTTAAGCCGTGGGCACTCTGCTCAGATTGAAATTCACTAGTCATGGATGCAAATCCCCCAGTATGCAAATGTATCCTTGGAAGTTTGGCCACTCCCGATGGGACCGGTGAGCTTTGCTTCAGCAAGGATGCATTGCCAAAAGCACTATGTTTACTCTAGTCAAGAAGACCCATAGAAGCTAATGTTCTTTTTTGTTGGTTTAATAAATAAAAGTAATCAACTCTAGATCGCTCATGTCTGCTCATCTGCTCCAATGCTTTGAGAGACTGCAAAATCCTAGCTGCTGTTGTGATCCCCTGGAACCAACAGCAGCAGAGGCATAAAGCTAAAGATGACAAACCCCGATGAACCCATCGCTTTTAAGGTATTTCTAGGAGTTTACTTTCCTTAACAACGTCTAGCAGGGAGCGTTAAAAGCCAACTATGACACTGGAGCAATTACGGATATTTTTGGCTGTGGCTGAGCAATTACACTTTACTCGCGCTGCTGAAGCACTTTTCATTACTCAACCAGCAGTCAGTGCCGCCGTCCAAAGCTTAGAAACAGAGTACAGTGTCAAACTCTTCCATCGCATTGGTCGGCGAGTGGAAATTACAGAGGCGGGCAAGCTGCTCCAGGAAGAAGCGCAAAAGATTCTGGAGCAAGTCGCTTTGACTGAGCGCGGTTTACGGGAATTGAATAACCTCCAACGGGGTGAGTTGAAACTAGGCTCAAGCTTGACGATTGGTAATTACTGGTTGCCAGGAAAAATTAGTCAATTTAAGCGTCAGTACCCAGGAATTAACGTCATTTGCACCCTTGCTAATGCTGAAGAGATCTGTGAAGGCACAGCCACCGGATTATTTGATTTAGGCATTGTCAGCGGTGAGGTGAAACCTGCGCTCAAAAGCTATTTAGCTGAGGAGGCTATTGGCAGCGATCGCCTGCAAGTGGTGGTAGGCAAATCCCACCCTTGGTTTGAGCGCACCAGAATCTCAGTTCGTGAACTCAACGAAACCACCTGGGTCATGCGAGAGCCTGGTTCGGGGGCTCAACAGATGTTTGAGCAAGCTCTACAGAGTTGGGGGATTGAGATCAGTGAACTAGATGTAGTTTTAGTTCTAAGCAGTAGCGAGATGGTGAAAGCTGTGGTGGAGAGCGGAGTAGGGGCCGCTGCGATCCCGGAACTCATGGTGAGAAAAGAGATCGAACTCTCTACCCTCCAAGCAGTACAGATCACCAATAGTCGCAAAGGTGCAGGCTCCATTCTGGAAATTATTCAACCCGTGCTGAAGCTGAAACACCAACAGCGGTTTCAAACCCAAATTGCGATCGCTTTTGAGCAAATGTTAAAGGGTTAATCAGGATTTAAGCGTTGCTTACCCAGTTTAACCAGTTGCTTTAAATCGAGGAGTTTGGAGGAACCATCATCTCCCATAATCAGAGGGAGATTGCCATTCCATTTCTCGATCGCCTGCTTTTGTAATAACTCTGGGGTTAAACCCTCTCGCAGCAAGTTCTGGGCTTCTGCTTCTCCTTTGGCTAAATTTACCTTAGCTTTTGCTTCTCTAGCTGCCTTTAAGGCCACAAATTCTGCTCGCTTGGCTTCTTGCTCTGCCACTTGTTTAGCCTCTACCGCATTGCTAAACCGCTTAGAGAAATGTACATGCACCAGAGAGATGTCATCAACTGCAATGTGATAAGTGCCTAATCGCGTTGTCAGAGCCTGGTCCACTGCCGCTTTGACCTCTCCCCGTTTCGTAATTACTTCCTCGGCTGTGTACATTGCCACTACTGCTTTCAGCACCTCTTCGACGGCAGGGTTAATGATCGTCGTAACAACTGTCGCTTCATCCCCAATTTGTTGAAAAATTTTGTCCACCTCCTCAGGGATAATATGCCAGTTGAGGGCGACATCAGTATAAACATCTTGCAAATCCTTGGAAGAAGCTTCAGCAGAGATTTCCTGATTTTGCACTCGCACACTCAGCTTCTTGACGGTATTAATGCCAGGAACAATCAGGTGAATTCCTTCCCCCAACACAGGTTCTTGCACCCTGCCAAACTGCATCAACACCCCCCGCTCTCCTGCATTGACAATGACAAAGAAAGTAGAAAGCAAAGCTGCTAATAGAACAGCGATCAGAACTCTACTAGCAACATACGCATCTTTATTTTTCTTGGTAGCTGGCTTAGCATTTTGAAGAGGGGGGGCAGATTCCAAGGTCATAGCAAGACAAAATTAAAGTCCGGACAAAGAGTAGTCGCAAGGGTGAGCCCATCAAAAGATTAGAAGCTATTCACAGCTATCTACTTAATTCAACGAATACTCTGGAAAAGTTTTCACTTGCTTAGGGATGATATGGACATCTTGGTGCCGTTCTAGGTTCAGTTTGTCAAAGTCTTGCCGCGCCAAGTAAGCCGTTACTCCCCGACCTGAAGGCAACATTAACTCCACCTGAACTTCCCAACCTAGGTGAACAATCCGCTCAATCTTGGCAGGCACTGTATCCTCAGTGGCATAGGAGCGGATCACCAAATCATGAGGCCGTAAAAAGACGCGATCGCCTTGTATTCCTTGGTTTCTTGGTAAGATGCCAGCATTCGCGGGGAGCACATTCACCGGACCAATGAAACTCATCACAAAAGGAGACGCTGGAGAATCATAAAGCTCTGCCGCGCTGCCAACTTGTTCAATCCGACCTTCGTTCATGACCACAATCTGATCAGCCACTTCCATAGCTTCTTCTTGGTCATGGGTCACAAATACCGTTGTTACATGAACCTCGTTATGCAGTTTCCGTAGCCAAGTCCGCAGTTCCTTACGAACTTTTGCATCCAGAGCCCCAAAAGGTTCATCTAAAAGCAAAACTTTGGGTTGAACTGCCAATGCCCGTGCTAGCGCCACCCGCTGCCGTTGACCACCAGACAGCTGTGAGGGGTAGCGATCGCCCAACCCTCGTAATTGCACCAAGCTCAGTAGTTCCTCAACCCGATGACGAATTTGGCTAGGCTTAGCTTTGCGGATTTCTAACGGGAAGGCAATGTTCTGCCGAATGGTTAGGTGCTTAAATAACGCGTAATGCTGAAATACAAAACCAATTCCCCGGTCCTGGACTGAGCGGTAGGTGGCATTTTCGCCAGTCAAAAAGATTTCTCCAGAGTCAGGTTGCTCCAATCCAGCAATCATCCGTAGCAAAGTTGATTTACCAGACCCTGAAGGACCTAGAAGAGCAACTAAGGACCCTGTCTCAATATTCAAGCTCACATTATCGATCGCGTGAAAGGAGCCAAAATGCTTGTCAACGTTTTGAACAGAAATACCCACGACAACTCTCCCGAAACCCAATTTACAAAATACGGTTAGTCTATCGAGTTAACGTATTTTATACAAGCATAAGGCTACCTTTAGTTTTGGTAGCCAACCAAAAGGTAGAGCCACCGAACTCTGCCGCTAGACTCAACACCTAAGCTACCTAGAACCGTTTAAGAGTTATGAAACAATGAATTGTTAGGTTTTCCTGACATAAGCCGCTTATACAACTACGAGTTTCGTCATACTTCTTAGTCTGCCTAAAAACCTGAAATGACTCCTAAAACGCCTGAAAGGGTTCTTAATTCTGCGTTTCACCAAATCCCACTACAACTTCTTATAAAGTTACTTATCTATATAATTTCCTGTTGTTCTCAAAATTTCTAAAATAAATCTAAGGCCAGATTCGTTTCTGAGTCCGATAGGCAGCCTGAGAGGCCAGAATGATCACTAAATCAACGTGATTTGCAGAGCCTTATTTGCCAAGCCCCTACAAAGATTTCTGGCTCCCCTAGCTTCTAATCCCCCTTAATCTCCGGTAAATTTCTGGGATAGAGTCAGCAATTCCCGGTAAATGGAGCGGCATTCTGGCCTTCTAAATGGGGGGTTTAGCATCTCCATTGACTTTGCTGAGAAGGTAGGAATACGCTTCTAAATAAGCACCCAAAGCAATTGTCCTTATCTCAAAAGAATATAGAGGTAAATATGATGACTGATTCTATGAATACTGAATTAACTGAGCTAAAAGTCTGTATCGAAGTTTGCACAGATTGCCACAACATGTGCCTAGAAGTCATGACTTACTGCTCAGATAGAAGCTGTAAGTACATCGATGTTTCGATGATGTCTATGCTTCGCGATTGTGCTGAGATGACAATGATGTGCATCAACATGATTGCCGATGGTTCTGAGTTTGCAGGTAGAACCTGCCAGCTTTGCGCCGAGATGTGCTTCAAGTGCGCGATCGCTTGCGACGAGATGCATGATGAAAAAATGACAGAGTACGCTGCTATCTTCCGCAAGTGCGCTGAGCATTGCAAAGCGATCGGTCTGATGTCTGCTGCATACTTCCGCAGAGCTAATCTGGAAGTTGAAGCAGTATCCTAATTAGTCGTCTCCGAAAAACTTGTCTCGTGTCAACCATCGGCTCTTGGCAGCTTTTAGGAGTGTGGCCAGGAAAGAAAACTATAGCGCTTGGCGATCGGGTTCGGCGATCGCCAAGCAGTTGGGAGCGGTTTTTTAGTCTCAAATCAGCATCGTCTATGGCTAATGTTGAACCTAGCCCGAACCTTTTGACCTCCGGTAGATAATACGAATAGATCCTAAATTTGCGCTTCCCATCCTGTAGACCACAGGGGATAGTAAGTAGCTAGCTAGAATTAAACTCAAAATGCTCCAGCGTATATCCGCCGCTAATGTCAATCCACTCACATCCGTTAAGAATGGTGAGAGAAGGGGCAAGTAAAATTACATCTGTGTCCGTTGTAGCCGTCAATTTATTGGTAGCTACACTTCGCCTTAAGGACACAGCGACGACATCAAGCAGCAATGATTGTGACTGCAAGCAGCTTTGATGTATGGGCCTAAAGCTATGGCGGCGTGTCAAGACCAATTGACACGCCGCCTCTATGTCTGTCTCTGGCTTCCACCCGTTTTCAGGTTCTCCGCAGGTTAGCGTAGCCTCGACTTCTGTTCACACGATGGTCGGTTGAAGTTACGCTTAGAAACTCCTTGCAGAGCTTTTCGCTTGGACTGAGCGAAGGTCATAGCGATCGAGGTTCATCACCTTGTCCCATGCCGCCGCAAAGTCATTCACAAATTTCTGCTGCGAGTCCACAGCGCCATAGACTTCCGCGAGGGCTCGGAGCTGAGAGTTTGAGCCAAAGATGAGGTCAACCCGGGTAGCGGTCCACTTGGAGTCGCCGGTTTTGCGATCGCTCCCCTCGAACACATATTCCTCCTCAGAGGTCGCCTTCCATGTCGTGCTCAGGTCGAGCAGGTTCACGAAGAAGTCATTGGTCAACGTCTCTGGGCGATCGGTGAAGACTCCATGTTTGGACCCGCCAAAGTTCGCACCCAAAACGCGCAAGCCGCCCACGAGAGCTGTCATCTGAGGGGCTGTCAGGGACAGCAGCTGCGCTCGATCAACCAGCAGCTCTTCGAGCGATTCGCTGTGTTTGCCACTAGTGTAGTTGCGAAACCCGTCTGCGACCGGCTCCAGTGGAGCAAAGGACTCGACATCCGTTTTCTCTTGCAATGCATCCGTACGTCCTGGCTTGAAGGGAACCGTCACGTTGTGACCAGCGTTCTTCGCCGCTTGCTCAATGCCTGCACATCCACCCAGAACGATCAAATCAGCAATCGAAACCCGTTTTCCGCCAGACTGCGAGCTGGTGAACTCCTGTTGAATTCCCTCCAGGGTTTGCAGCACTGTTGCCAACTGCTCTGGCTGGTTGACTTCCCAGTCTTTCTGCGGCACGAGACGAATACGTGCCCCGTTCGCGCCACCGCGCATGTCGGAGCAACGGAACGTAGACGCCGACGCCCAAGCGGTCGAAACCAATTGCGAGATAGACAATCCCGAAGCCAGAATCTTGGCTTTGAGAGCGGCGATGTCCTGCTCATCAATCAATTCATGATCAACGGCGGGGATCGGATCTTGCCACAAGAACTCTTCCTGGGGAACCTCTGCTCCGAGATAACGCGATCGCGGTCCCATATCGCGATGCGTCAACTTGAACCACGCCTTGGCAAACTGCTCTGCGAACTCATCCGGGTTATCGTGATAACGCTGTGCAATCTGGTTGTAGATGGGGTCCATCTTCATGGACATATCTGCCGTAGTCATCATGGGGGCGTGCCGTCTCGACGGATCGTGTGCATCGGGCACTGTACCCGCACCCGCGTCGCCCTTGGGCTTCCACTGCCATGCGCCAGCGGGGCTCTTCGTCAGCTCCCAGTCATATTTGAACAGGGTTTCGAGATAGCTGTTGTCCCACTGCGTCGGCGTGGGGGTCCATGCGCCTTCGATCCCGCTGGTGATTGCATCGACACCGACACCCGTGTTGAAGGCGTTCTTCCAGCCAAGGCCCTGATCGATGACAGTGGCACCCCCAGGGTCAGGACCCACGTGCGATGCCTCGCCCGCACCGTGGCATTTGCCAAAGGTATGCCCACCAGCGGTGAGCGCGACTGTCTCCTCGTCGTTCATCGCCATCCGTTTGAAGGTCTCGCGAATATCGCGCCCTGAGCCGAGCGGATCAGGCTCGCCGTCTGGACCTTCTGGGTTCACATAGATCAGGCCCATCTGCACGGCGGCGAGCGGATTCAGCAGCACGCGATCTTCTTCGTAACGCTCATTGCCGAGCCAGGCTTTCTCAGAACCCCAGTAGATGTCTTCCTCTGGCTGCCAGACGTCTACGCGCCCACCGGCAAAGCCGATCGTCTTGAAGCCCATTGACTCCAAGGCACAGTTGCCCGCGAAGATCATCAGGTCGGCCCACGAAATTTTCTTGCCGTATTTCTGCTTGACGGGCCAAAGCAACATGCGCGCCTTGTCAAGATTCGCATTGTCGGGCCAACTGTTGAGGGGCTCAAACCGCTGGCTACCCGAGCCTGCACCGCCGCGACCGTCGCCAATCCGATAGGTGCCAGCGCTGTGCCAAGCCATCCGGATGAAGAGCGGCCCGTAATGACCGTAATCGGCTGGCCACCAATCCTGGGAGGTGGTCATTAGTTCATAGATATCTGCCCTCAAGGCAGCTAAGTCAAGGCTTTTGAACTCCTCAGCGTAGTTGAACTCCTCACCCATAGGATTGGCTTGGGGTGAGTGCTGGTGGAGAATGTTCAGATGCAAATAATTTGGCCACCAGTCTCGGTTCGCCGGCCTATGACGAGGCTCAGATTTCTGACCGCCGCCCGTAAATGGGCATCCGTTTCCGCTGCTCATAGTATCTCCTATCAAATGTTGTGATATGGACTTTTTGATCTCCTGCAGGTATTGCAAGCAAATACTACAAGGCTAATTACTGGGATACTCGATGAGTCATAAATCGAAGAGAAATATAAACAACGTTATGATTTGAAACAATTCGAGTCTTTGCTGAGGTCTGATTCTCCAAACATTGATTGCGTTTGTCGGTATGGGAATTAAAACCGGGTCAATCGCACTTTTTCGAGCAGGTGAAGGTGACGAAACAAGCTGGGCTGGGACTGTTTAATGTAGCTTGCTACTGGAAACGAGCTTATCGCAACCATGGTGAGAAAAGTGCTTGGTTTCTCTTAACCAATCTGCCATCCTTAGGGGCTGCCGTTCAGGCTTACCGGCATCGCATGGGCATCGAAGCTTTTTTCCGCGATTACAAAAGTGGAGGGTATCAGGTGGAATCCACTCGTCTCAATCCCCAACGCTTATGCGGTTTATTTGTCCTTTTAGCCCTTGCCTATAACAGTGCAGTCATTCAAGGCCATGAAGTTCGCACTCAAGGCTCAGCCAGCTATATTTGTCGAGCCAAAGAAGGGCGAAGAATGAGGCGCAGACATAGCGATTTTTGGGTCGGTTTGTATGCCCAAGCCTGGTTAGGAGGGATGGACTTAGCCAGCGATTGGGCCGAGTCTTGGATGCAGCTTAGGGGCAATAAGCAATCCTATCTTCAGCGAGGCTTACACGCTGCTTCCCGACTCCACTCCTTGTTCTAGCCTTCTTGTTACCCCCTGAGTGAAATCCAGCTCAGTTGATAGAGTTGAATCTGCTCAGGAATAGAAGTGTGAACCGCGATCGCAATCCTCATTCATCAAGATTCATCACAAGGAGATCAAGATGGAAACCACGAAAACCGAACAAATTTCACCAATATCCGCTCAACCTGAGAAAGAACATCAGTGGCTCCAGAAGCTGGTGGGTGAATGGATCTATGAAACCGAAGCAATGATGGGACCAGACCAACCCTCTGTAAAATCAACAGGAACCGAGACGGTTCGCTCAGTGGGTGGTCTCTGGATATTGGCGGAAGGACAGGGCGAGATGCCTTGTGGTCCTGCGACAACGCTGATGACCCTGGGCTACGACCCACAGAAACAGCGCTACGTAGGCACTTGGGTCGGATCAATGATGACGTATCTCTGGCAATATGACGGTGAATTAGACGCAGGTGAAACTGTGCTAACGCTTGCCTCTGATGGACCAACAATGACGGGTGAAGAGAAGATGGCAAAGTACAAAGACGCGATCGAGTTCAAGAGCGACGATCACCGAGTTTTGACTTCTCATATATTGACGGATGACGGGCAGTGGCATCACTTCATGACCGCCCATTATCGGCGGAAGCAGTAAAACGTAAAGCAACTCTACCACCAGAAAAAATTATCCACGCGATGCTCAATATGATTTGCCTTTGGGTGTTGCGTGGATATTTGTTAACTAGCTGATTGAGATTCTCTCGCTATCTAAAAGCACATTCCCTCATTCCCAATTACTTTTGTAGTATAATGTAGTATTACTAGAGAGACTACCTGCCCAACCCCGTGCACTCGACTTTATATCACTGTATGGTCTTGTTTCATGTAAATGCGATGCGAAGCAGTTTCCCCTTGGGGGTAATCACCACTATCAACCATGAAAATTCGGATTGAACCTTATGGCGATCGCCAACTTGAAACAGTCGTTCGGCTGTCGCTTCGAGCTTGGACTCCAGTCTTTGACTCACTTCAGCAAGTGATAGACGCTGATGTGTATCGTTCATTCTATCCCGATGGTTGGCGCGTGAGCCAGCAAAAGGCTGTTGAAGTCTGCACTGCCGAAGACACAAATGTGTGGGTGGCAATGAGTGCAGAGGGTGATGCTATAGGAATCGATACTGGTTTAACTGTGGGCTTTGTCGCCGTGAAACTCCACTCAGAGAGCAGCATGGGTGAAGTCTATATGGTTGCAGTCGATCCAGATTTTCAAGGTCAAGGCATCGGCACGGCTTTAATGGAATTTGCCCTCTCTTGGATGAAAGATGCTGGAATGTCTGTTGCAATGGTTGAGACTGGAGGTGATCCGGGTCATGCCCCAGCCCGTCACACTTACGAAAAGCTGGGCTTTGGGCTGTTACCGATCGCCCGATATTTCAAGAAGCTCTAAGTTGGCAGAGACAATATGAAATTGAGGAATTGAGGGGTTGGCGAATGACCAAGACTTTTTACGCGGTTTTAGCGAACTCATTGTTAGCTTCGCTGACCAATAATTTTGTTTGGTTTGCCGTCACGTTTTGGGTGTATCTGCAAACGAAGTCCGTGTTGGTGATGTCAGTCATGGCAGGTGTGTATCTGGTGACGGTTGCTCTCTCTGGATTCTTCCTGGGATCTTTGGTGGATCGATACAAAAAGAAAACAGCAATGCTGCTTTCGAGTACCTGTTCTCTGATTTTGTACATCCTCGCCTATATTATCTTTGTTTCAACTCCATCCTCTGTTTTTACAAATCCTGCCAGTGTGCCGCTTTGGGGCTTTATCACGCTGGCATTGGTGGGAGCGATCGCCGGAAACATTCGCACGATTGCCCTACCCACCCTTGTGACCATCCTGATTCCCGAAGCAGAGCGTGACAAAGCGAATGGGCTCGTGGGCACAACAAACGGTGTGTCATTCCTCGTTGCGTCGCTCTTTAGTGGCATGGTAATCGGATTTCTGGGTGCCTACTGGATGCTCGTGTTTGCAATGGGCCTGATGATTCTGGCAGTTCTCCATTTAGTGGCGATCGCCATTCCCGAAAAGGGAGTTATCCATCTGGACCATCAAACCAATCGCATCGATATTCGTGGCACGATTCGAGCAATCCATCTGGTTCCCGGACTGTTTGGACTGATTTTCTTTAACTGCTTCAACAACTTCCTAGGTGGAGTTTTCATGTCTCTGATGGATGCCTATGGCTTATCCCTGGTTTCCGTCCAAGTCTGGGGCACGTTGTGGGGATTTTTGAGCGTAGGCTTTATTGTCGGTGGATTGGTGGTTGGCAAGGTAGGTTTGGGAAAAAGTCCGCTCAAAACGCTATTTTTGTCCAATATTGCCATGTGGGTCATTGCAGCAGTCTTCACGATTCAGTCCTCGATCGCATTATTGGCGATCGGTGTCTTCATTTACATGTGCTTGATTCCGGTCGTTGAGGCATCCGAGCAAACGATTATCCAAGCCGTGATTCCGCTCGAACGTCAGGGTCGGGTATTCGGGTTTGCCCAAAGCATCGAACAAGCAGCATCCCCACTGACCGCGTTTATGATTGGACCGATCGCCCAATTTATCTTTATTCCCTTTATGACCACAGGTGCGGGTGCCAATCTGATTGGCAGTTGGTTTGGCACAGGGGCCGATCGCGGCATTGCCCTCTTGTTTACCGTGACAGGATTGATCGGGCTGATTGTAACGCTGATGGCGATGCGATCGCGCTCGTACCAAAAACTGTCAGTGAATTATCAAAAGTATTAGTTTTATGGTGACCCTCCGCCCTGCCACCTCCGCTGATTTAGCTCTGCTGCAACATTGGGATGAGCAACCGCATGTGATTGCCTCAGACCCAAACGACGATTGGCACTGGGAGGTGGAACTTGATCGCACCCCTGATTGGCGAGAACAACTGATTGCTGAAATAGACGGGCGTGCGATCGGCTTCATTCAGATTATTGACCCCGCTCGCGAGGAGAGCCATTACTGGGGAGAGATCGCCACGAACCTCCGCGCCATCGATATTTGGATTGGCGAAGCAGCGGATTTAGGCAAAGGATATGGAACGAAAATGATGCAGCTTGCCCTAGCTCGATGTTTTGCTGCCCCAACTGTGACGGCTGTGCTGGTTGATCCACTGGTCAGTAATACCCGTGTTCATTGCTTCTACGAACGGCTTGGCTTTCGCTGTGTTGAGCGCCGTCAATTTGGTGAGGACGATTGCTTTGTCTACCGCCTGAACCGAGAAGATTGGCAACCCAAAAATGTTGACCCTGACTAGTGCTTTCCGGAATCACTCTGACTTGCACTGTATCACCACAGGCTTAACTTGCTATTTCATAATCAGGACACATGAGGGGAATCACATCTATTTTGAGTAAGCAGTTCAGACGATTAGCTTTGCTGGGTTGTAGCCTGGTACTACTATTCCTAGCCAGTTTGGTAGCTTCACCTGTCCACTCTCAGTCTGTAATACCTGTAAGAGATAGCACCCAAGCGATCGCGCATCCTGAGCAGGCTGTGATTGCCCAAGCTCCAAATCTAGCGAAAGCCTTTCAGGAATTGGGAGTAGACGGTTCGATCATCATCTACGACAAGAATCGCGATCGCTTCTACGAACATAACCCGACTCGCAATGCCACGGCTTTCTTTCCCGCTTCGACTTTCAAAATCCTCAATGCCCTGATTTCGCTGGAAACAGGCGTGATTCGGGATGATCTGGCAATTCTGACTTGGGATGGTGTGCAGCGAGAAATTCCCGCTTGGAATCGAGATACCAATCTCCGCCAAGCCTTCAAAGACTCTACCGTTTGGTTCTATCAAGTCTTGGCTCGTCGCAATGGGCATGAGCAAATGCAAAAGTTTGTAGAGCAAGCAAACTACGGTAATCGCCAAATTGGCACCCCAGACCGAATTGATCACTTCTGGTTAGAGGGTCCGCTGCAAATCACTCCTAGACAGGAAATTGAGTTTCTCCAACGGTTGAAGCGAAACGATTTGCCTTTCTCAAAACGCACAATCGACTTGGTCAAAAACATCATGATTATGGAGCAAACACCAGACTATATCTTACGAGGAAAGACCGGCTGGGTGACGGAGATTAGCCCTGGTGTGGGTTGGTTGGTCGGTTATTTAGAGCAAAATAACAATGTGTATTTCTTTGCGGCTAACATTGCCATGTCTACGATGGAAGATGCTCCTAAGCGATTAGAACTGACTCGTCGTAGTTTCAAAGCCCTAGGGCTGCTCTAATTTTGATGCGATCGCTGCCCCTAATCAGTTTAATGGTGGCTGAGTTTCTCTCTCAAGTGAGCAACCAAATCGCTGTTTCCAAAGGATGAGCAGGGCTAGCTAGAGATTGAAAAGCTCGGAATGCTGAATTTCCTGTTAGTCAACCCAACCTAAGGCGAGGGACGATCGCACTAGGCTTGGGCTGAACTTCTCCTCAAAACTTGAACAAATTTATGGTGAGGAGCGATGAAATAAGCAGGTGCGGCTTGGAGAACCGTCAGGACATAAGCCAGCCGTTTGCAGTTCACTTGCACTGTGTGGGAGGGCCGCTCCAAGCTTGAGGAATCACTTTGTCAAGCTGAGACTTTTCAAAGCGAGCCAGACTCAACAAGTCCGGTGACTGGTTCGCAAAGCCCTCTGTCGGCACTGCATAAGCGATCGCGCCCAGATAGTTGGCATTCGCAACGGCTCGCTTGACTCTAGCATCATAAAGACCATAGGGATAAGTAAAGTACTGCACCGAGCGACCCAGTCTCGATTCCAGAATTTTCTTCGAATCGGCAACTTCTTGGACCAACTGTTGATTAGAGAGCTTGGTGAGCACAGGGTGAGTTTTGCTATGAGATGCAATCGTCACGAGCGAATCATGGGCCATCGTTCTGAGCTCTTGCCAGCTCACGTGAGTCCGACCCGCATTCACCCCCACCGAACTGGTGTGAATCGAGAATACAGCTGGGTACCCATATTCCTTTAAGAGTGGATAGGCGTACTGATAGTGCCCTCCATAGCCATCGTCGAACGTCAGTAAGATCGATTTCTTAGGTAAAGGGCTACCGGTGCGCAGATGAGCCATCAATTGAGCGAGGCTAATGGGGGTCATCTGGTTCGCCTTCAGCCGCTCAAAGTGCTGTCTTAGTTCGTTAGGCGTTAAGTCATACGCCACTTTCTTTGCTGGCAGAATGTCGTGATACATCATGATGGGCACTCTGGCCTGCAAAGCATTGGGATGCAACTGGGGGAAGGGTGCAACAGATGCGGTTGGAACGTTTGCAGGACAGGTGTGCCAGGTGCGTGGCAGTTGTGCCATCCCATCAGAGCGAGCGGCAGATTGTGCAATCCCTGAGGCGGCTGCAGTCAAAAGCATTGTGCTCAAGCACAGGGTAAGAAAGCGGTTCATCATCTAGACGTTTTAAGCTCATTCATTAGAGTTACAAACCAACAGCGAGATTAACAGAAGCTCTGACGATGCAGGCGAGAGACTGTACAGTTTTTTGTGTAAGCGGTCAAAATAACATCCAATGACAGGAAACCGTCCATGAAAGAATCCAATCCTTCTGCCGCCAAAGTGGACCAGCTGCTCGATGAACTGCTGTAAGATTACTCCGGACCCGAAGCCGTTCTCGGAGAGCAAGGGTTGCTCAAACAACTCACTAAGCGTTTGGTGGAAAAGGCGCTACAGGCAGAGTTGAGCCATCATCTTCAATAAAACAAGAGACTGTTTCGTTCACGGCTTTTCTCCTAAATAGCTTATGGCATAAGCTGTTGCGACATGAGCTCAATTTGCAAAACTTCTCCAAATTGCACCACTTAATATCCGCTAGGTAAGCGCTGAGTTAAGGCGATCGCTATTCTGCAAGATGTGCTGTAAGCACGGGAGAACCTAACGTGAAATGGCTCCTAATGCTCTTAATGTTGTTTTTTGAGCATTGGTCAACCCCGTTGTGCCTTGAATATTCATGCCCTCATAAAGGCGATCGCCTTTCGCCGTTTTGATACAGCGTCCTGTAGCGACATCCCACAGTTTTATGGTGCGATCGAAGCTCCCACTTAATAGAATTTGACCGTCAGGGCTGAAGACAACGGATGCGATCCAACTGGCTTGCCCACCCATCACATGAAGGCATTCCCCCGTCTTCAGATTCCAGAGGCGAACGGTTTGGTCATCACTGCCACTGGCAATCGTTTGACCATCCGGGCTGATAGCAATGGTAAACGCGATGCTGGTATGCCCCTGTAATGTCCTTAGACATGCTCCGCTTTGCACATCCCACAATCGAATCGTCTGGTCAAAGCTGCCGCTTGCTAGAATCGGCTCGGTTGGATGAAATGCTAGCGCGTAAACCCCGCCCTTGTGTCCTTCTATCACCCGTAGGCACTCCCCGGTCTGCACGTCCCATAGCCGAATCGTTTGGTCATAGCTGCCACTTGCTAGAGTTCGACCTTGGGGATCAAAGGCGATCGCCCGCATGCTGCTCTGATGACCCTGTAGCACGTGTAAGCATTGGTGAGTTTGCACATCCCACAGACGTACTGTTCGGTCACGGCTGCTGCTTGCTAGGGTTTGCCCAACGGGGTTAAACAGCACCGCTAACACAGGAGCATCATGAGCAATCCAGCGATCGCCCTGTCCTGTTTGCACATCCCATACAAAAATGGAACCATCTTCCCCGTTGGTGGCGATGGTTTGACCATCCGGGCTAAAGCTTAAATTTGAAATTAGGCTGTTTTCTCTGTACAGGGTTTTGTAGGGAGGCGAACTGAGTAGTTCTCTATCAACCTGCCATTGCCATAAATGAATCGTTCCCGTTTGACTACTACTACTGGCAAGCAGTTGATTCGGCGATCCAGTTCCCGCTGAGGCAAAATCATTCTGATTCTGAGCTGCTGTAACTGTGACAGGACTAAAACTTAAGGCGTGTTCTCCATAGGTATAACCGCTTAACGTTTTGAGGCTTTGCCCACTCGGCATCTGCCACAGCCGCACGGTTCGATCCTGGTTGGCGCTGATCAAGACCTGACCAAACCCCTCTGGGGATGCTCCGCGAACGGCACTGATAGCAAGCGCCAGAGCAGATACCGTCTGTTCGCCCAGAATATTCGTACAGTATCCGTCTTGGACATTCCAAAGCCGAAGGGTGCCATCATCACTGCTGCTTACTAAAGTGTCACTCTCTGGACCAAATACAATATTCCGAACCCAGTCTAAAGTGTCACTTTTTGGACTAAATACAATGTTCCGAACCCAATTGGTATGCCCCCGCAGCGATAATTCAGGATTAAATAAATGAGTTTTAGAATTAGGCGGATGAATCCATAGTTGAATGCAGCCATCGAGACCGCCACTTGCCAATCGTTGACCATCCGGGCTGTAGCGCACGCAGCGAATACCGGAAGAATGCCCTTGCAGCACATTTAGGCATTTTCCAGTCTCAACATCCCAAATCCGAATCGAGGCATCCTTACTGCCACTGGCTAGAATTGGATGGTTGGGTGAGAAGTGAACGGAATAAACGTTTTTGGTGTGTCCTTTCAAAACGTGCAAGCAGTCACCCTGTAAATTCCACACTCTTGCGGTTTGATCATCACTACCACTGGCTAACCATTGACGATTAGCGCTAAAGTTTAAAGACCAAATTCGACTCGTATGCCCTGGCGAAATCCACAAACACTGACCACTTTGCACATCCCACAACCGTACGGTCGCATCATTACCGCCACTCGCCAGTGTCGTGCCATCAGGACTAAATGCAACAGCCCAAACTCCACCGCGGTGTCCTTCAAATGTTGCAATGAGTTGATGGGATGCAACATTCCACAAATACACAAAACCGTTGATATCGCCCACGGCAAAAACTTGACCATCGGGGCTAATATCAACCGATGTTGGCACCCCCAAAGTCTCTGAAAAAAGGGATGTTGCTAAATCAGAATTTTGAAAATTGACCCCTACTAAACTAATCTGCCGCAGATCAGCTTGCCGCACTACAAGTTCAGAAAAGTCGGAACCCTGCAAATCTACTTTAAGTTGCACCAGCAGATTGATCAAATTCCCCGCCGCATATCCTGCTTCATATTCTGACCGTTGTTGTGTGAGAAGTAGCCTTGCTCTATTTTCAACTTCTGACACATTTCGGTAAGCTGATAAAAGCCATTCTATTACAGGCTGTACGATGAATCGTAATTGCATCTTGAGGATATAGTCTTTCGCCTGTACTCGAATCAATGAATGACTTTGCCATACACCAAGCTGTCGGGTTGTAAATTCTGTACAGACCTGTTGTATCAACCGTTCTGTGACATATTCCAGTACAACGGGCTGCAAGAAAAATAATCCATCTGTTTTTTCGAGTAGCGACCGCCGGAGCAGCGAATTTACTTGTTGGGGAACGGTTTGTTGTAAAGCTGCACCAATCACGTTTTCACGAATCTCTGCGATCGCCACCGGTTCTCGGTGAATAGCGAACCAGTAGAGAATTTTCTGTTCCTCTATCGATAGACGATTGAACTGGCGAGCGAGCAAATCGCGGATGTCTTCAAAGACAAAAACGCCCTGCTCAAGATAGCTTAGAACCTCTGCGACGCTGCCGTCGAACAAGTCTTGCGTGGCAGAGGCGACCAACTTCAGTGCCAGAGGATTGCCGCCATAGTGATTAACTAGGGTTTGCCACTCGGCTTGTGAACCTGTAAACGCTCCTTTTTGCTGAAAAATGGCGCGTCCATCATCGGGCGTGAGTCCACTGAGAGAAAGCGATCGCACCACGCTCTGCTCGCCCTCCAACATGGCGATTTCACGGGGTTTCTCACGGCTGGTCAGCAGGCAACAGCTTTGATGGGATGTTTCTCCCAGTGTTCTTAAAAATTGCCCGTAAGCTTCATACCCCGATTGCCACTGACCCACTTGTTCACCATGCAAAATCGTTTCGGCGTTGTCTAAAATCAGCAGGCACCGTTGCGATCGCAAATATTCCATCACCTTCGACAACTTTCCGTCTACCGTTGTAGGGATGATGGGATCGTCGCCTTGAAGCGGCATCAGAAATTTCAACAGGCTGGTGAGGAGATCGTCGAAGAAAGGGGCATTGGCAAGCGATCGCCATACCACAACCTCAAAGTCAGACTGCATCTGTAGCGCTGCTTTGACGGCGATCGTACTCTTGCCAATCCCACCGAGCCCCAGTAGCCCAACTACACGACAACGTTCAGCTACCACCCACTGCCACAGTTGCGCCAATTCGGTTTCACGACCATAAAACACCGAGGTATCAACCGCGTTATCCCAGTCTTGTTGCGGATCTTCTCGCTGCGACTCCAGTGTTTTAGAGGCTGTGACAGGAGGTGCATAATCAGCCTTTGTGAGTTCCAGCCCAAATGCCTGAAAAAGGATCTCTAGCGACTGCCGATCGACACCAAGCTCGCGATTAAGGATTCGGGCTAGGGTATTGAGAGATAGTCCTGTGCGTTCGTTGAGATCTTCCTGTGTGAACCGCTTCCCCCAGGCTTCCTCCGATTCTGCCTGCTGTTTTGCCGCTTGAAATCGCTGCCATCCATGAGGCGACAAAGTGACTCCTCTGACTCGTGTAGAGGCAACTCCACTGCGCTTGGATTTCTTGGCATTGGTATCCATAAGCAAATTGCCGGATTAAAGGGCAAAGCGAGTCTTTTTACTTTTTTATTTTTATGAGGGGCTGCATCCTTTTGTGGAATTGCAAACCACTGAATCAAGGTCTTTTCTTTTCTCCTGGAGAATACCACGCTTGACGATAAGTTGCAGCTTTAACTAAAGGAACTTGCGTGGTGTAAATGGAATGTCTGTTGAAGAATGAGGACAACGAAGTAAATTTCGAGTTAGCGCCTTTGTTTGCATTGAGCCTAATCTATGACATTCATTCAAAAGGTCAAAGGGGCTGTACTTCTGAATGTTGGGCTACCGTTTTTGAAAAAACAGGTGAAGCTATGCAAGTACTTATGAATAGACCACTCAAGGATAAAGCTATGAAAACAGGGATAAATCGGCAGTTACGCTTGGCAGCTCGTCCTGTTGGTGACATCAAGGAAAGCGATTTTGAGTATCGCGAAGAACCAATCCCCAGCCCTAAAGAGGGTGAGGTTCTGGTACGGTCTATATATCTTTCGCTAGACCCCACCAATCGCATTTGGATGAGCGACATGGAGCAGTATATGCCTCCCGTTGAAATCGGGGAAGTCATGCGCGGTGGTATTATCGGTGTGGTTGAAGAGTCTAAGAATCCAAATTTTAAACAGGGAGATTTGGTTTCGGGTATGCTGGGTTGGCAAGATTATGCGATCGCTGAAGGAAACAGTGGCTTTTCTCTCATGCGACTACCTGCCCCTTTGCCCTGTCCGCTCACCACATTTGTGGGACCCCTGGGATTTACGGGTTGCACGGCTTACTTTGGACTTTTGGATATTGGACAGCCAAAAGTTGGAGAAACTGTGGTTGTGTCAGCAGCGGCAGGAGCAGTTGGTTCCATTGTCGGACAAATTGCCAAGATCAAAGGTTGTCGTGTGGTGGGTATAACTGGCTCTGATGAGAAATGCCGCTGGCTGGTTGAAGAACTTGGGTTTGATGCAGCGATCAACTATAAAACCGTTGACTTGGAAAGCGCGATCGCTCAAGCCTGTCCCAATGGAATTGATGTTTATTTCGATAATGTTGGGGGTTCTATTCTTGATGCCGTGCTGACCAAAATTAATCTGCACGCACGTATTCCTCTATGCGGTTTGATCTCAGCTTATAACGCAACAGAGCCTGTTCCTGGCCCTTATAATTACAGTCAAATTCTGACGAAGCGTGTTCGTGTGCAGGGGTTTATTATCCTCGATTACATTTCCCGCTGGGCTGAAGCGATAAACGACCTTGGACAGTGGCTCAGTCAGGGAAAGATTAAATATGCTCTAGAGGTTGTCGAGGGCTTGGAAAATGCACCGAAAGCAATCCTAAAACTTTTCGATGGCAATAAGAAGGGAAAACTAGTCGTTAAAGTCTCAGAGGAACCTAGCTAATTACGTCAGATTGGCTGTGGACTTTTTTGACAGTGTTCAAGTTTTTTCGCTGAGCCCTTGCCTCAACATTGGCAGGATTTATGCGATCGCTTCGACATCAATCCCGCTGACTAATGCCCTTATTTAGTAATAGAGCAAAGCAAATCTTTTTTATAACGGGCTGCATCCTTTTGTGCGAATTGCAAACCCTGAATCGAGGTCCTTGTTCCTGCAGAAAACCACGCTTCACCATAAGTTGCAGCTTAACTCAAGAAACTTGCGTGGTCTAAAGGGAATGTCTGTTGAAGAATGAGGACAACGAAGTAAATGTCGAGTCAGCACCTTCTGTTCATCCTGAACCTGACTCATGTTTTCCATCTTGATGCCAGTCTCCGTGGCGATCGCTCAGTTTCCCGCACCCACACAAAGTAGTTCATCTCAGACTAGCAAGCTGCTCATCCAAACTAAGGAAAATCATGCTTAAATTCAACAAACGATTGACTGCCTTAGCCTTTTTAACACTAATGGTAGCTAGCTCCACTGTGCCAGCCGTTGCTACTCAAGATCAAAGCCCAGTCGAACAACTATGTCGGCTAAGACCAGGTATCAAACCTGTTTGCACAGTGTTGGTAATTGACCCAAATGGAGTCGTCATCCGTTCTGGTCCTGGTTCTGATTATCGAAGAATTGGTGTCATCCCTTACCAACATGATGTCAACGTCAGAGTAACCGAATGTTCTGGCGAATGGGTAAAGCTTGATGCTCGTCCTGGTTGGATTCATTATCGCTACCTGGAAATGGCTGGGGACTGAACTATACCTGGGTCATTGCATAGAATCAGCTCCAGTTTATAGCCTGACTCTGGAGCGCCGAAACAGCAAAGCAGATCCGATAAACATCATGACGAAAAACGCATTCAAACCTAATACACTCAACACACCCATAGATGCTTCTACCGATGTCACCTGGGGTTTCTTGATAATCAGTGCGATCGCAGGAACCAATGCCTGAGCGAGTGCTGTTGCAAACAACGTACGTGCCATTCCCCGTGGCCGTAAACGCGCGATGGTGGCACCGAGGATTCCAATGGCAACCACTCCGAAATACATCAGGTTAACGGGGTTGTCCTCAGAGCCGATGATACCAACGGCAAGGTTCATCCAGACGAGGAGGAACGCTGCCGCGAGTGCGATGCCAACGGCTACTCGGTATGCCATCGTGCCCCCCTTCCTCGCTACCAGCTCATAGGCGAGACCCGTACCAAAGATGAGGATACCAGCAACAATGAAATCGGTCAGATCCCAAACTACTTGATTGGTAAACAGCATCGCTATCAAAGGCATCAGCAATATGAATGCTGTCCCGAGTGCAAGGTAAATAATGTTTTTGTTTTGCCTAACGATAGATGTTATGTTCTCTCTCATAATTCCCGCGGATGTTTCGATGAACAGCCAAAGAGCATAACCAAATAATCCTCGTCCTTCCTCTGCACGCTCTCGGAGAAGATCGGTGAAAGCTTGCTTCATTCCTTCACCGAAGCGCTCATAGTAAGGCTTCGAGTAAAGACGAAGCAGTTTTGCATACCAGTTCCGGTATCGTCGTATTAAGCGTTCGTTCATATGTCCTACGCAAAAGTATTCGGAAAGATCCGTTTTTGTTGAGCAACCATCAGAAGGTCGTGGTATCGCTCCAATTCCGCAGCGAGTGCTTTTTTACCGAGCCCGGTGATTTGGTAATAGATCCGCCGCTCGTCGTCCATTTTTGGGTCTATCTTTTTGTCACTCTCACATATCAATCCCGCCTCAATCATGCGACCAATCGAGCCGTAGAGCGTTCCAGGTCCCATCTTTACCTTGCTCTGCGAATCCAACTCGACCTGCTTCATGATTTCATAGCCATGGCGCTCTTGTGTGGAGAGCGCGAGAAGGATATGAAACACTGCTGGAGTAAGGGGTTTATTGGTTGTATTCTCTTTATCCATACCTCATGCTATATCCGTAACGGATATATGTCAATACGAGGTTAAAAGTCTGCAAAACTACCACACTTCATCATAAGTTGCAGCTTAACTGCAGGAACTTGCATGGGCTAAATGAAATGTCTGTTGAAAAAAAGGCGTTGCTGAAAGAGTAATGCTGGCTTTGGCACAATGAAGGTATGAAATGTCCTCAATGTCACTCCACTCACACGGCTAAAAACGGTCACCGTCGCGGAAGACAGTGCTATC